>JALGVN010000003.1 GCA_025774645.1 bacterium | reverse complement strand
TCTTCATCGAGGACGCCTCGCCCCACGTGATCTACAACGCGCAGCTCGTGCCCGATCCGTATCTCCTCCTTGCGCAGAGCCCGGACTACGCCGAGGAGATCGCGGCGCTTGAGATGGCGACGTACACGATGACCCTCAAGAACGTCGGCACGGCCGACGACACGGTCACGGTCGCGCTCTCCGCGCACGATCTACCGCCGGGCGTCGACCCGTCCGAGTGGGAGGCGAGCTACCGTCTGGCGGGCGGGTCGTGGATGACGACCCCGTCGGACCACGAGCTTCTCATCGGGGAGATGCTCGAGTTCGAGGTGCGCGTCATCGACACGGTCGGGGATACCGAGGGGATGGCCGTCACGACGCTGTCCGCGACCAGTCACGGAGGCGTGGAGGTGATCGGAGGAGCCACGTTCGCGACGTTCGTGGGACTGCCGTCGATCCTCCTCGTCGACGACGACGGCGGAGAGACGTGGGAGACGTATCTCCAGACGGCGCTCGCGGACACAGGGCTGGCATCGCGCCACTGGGACACCGCGGTTGAGGGGAGGCCGGGTGAGGGGCATCTCAACTCGTACTGGGCGGTCGTCTGGACGACCGGCACCGTGACCACGAGCCTCGGGCGTGACCAGGACAACCTGATGAGCTACCTCGACGGTGGCGGGAACCTCTTCCTGTCGAGCATGGGCTTCCTCAACGAGTCCTTGTCACTGCCCAACACGTTCGTCGAGGATTACCTCCACATCGATTCGTGGACCAGCGACAACGGCGGGTTCTTCATGGCCGGTGTCGCCGGCGACGTGATCTCGGACGGCATGAATCTCGGGATGCTCGGCAGTCCGATCCCGCCGGGCGGCATCGACAGCTTCGTCCGGTCCGCGCCTTCCGACACGATCTTCTCCGCCGCGAACGGTCCGAAGGGTCTCAAGGTAGAAGAGGCCGGACACAAGATAGTCTTCACGGTGTTCCCGTTCGAGAACGTGAAGACCGCGACCGCGGCGCCGAGCAATGCGAAGACCCTGATCGGCAGGATCATGGACTGGTTCGCGACGCCGGCGTCAGGGATCGACGGGGGCTCGGAGGAGATCGGCCGGCTCACGCTCAGGCCGAACTTCCCGAACCCGTTCAATCCCGTGACGAAGCTTGAGTTCAGCATCCCGGCGGGGGTGGAGAACGTCAGCCTCGTCGTCCACAACGTCAACGGCCAGGTGGTCAGGACGCTCGTCGACGGGCGGATGACCGCCGGTCCGCACGCTGTGGTGTGGGACGGAACGGACGATCTCGGCAAGAGCCTCTCCTCGGGCATCTACTTCGCGAGACTCACGGCCGACGGAGAGAAGGCGTTCACGAAGATGACGCTTCTGAAGTAGCAGAACCATGGTGCCCGGCGGCCTCGCGCCGCCGGGCACGGCAGGATCGCGACCAGCTACCTAGGAGGGGTGTACATGATGAGGAACCGGCTTCCGGCCTTGGCCGCGGCCGTTCTCGGGATCCTGCTGTCGACGGCGCTCGCTGTGGCAGTTCCCGCGGACGTGGTGGTCAGGGCTGATGGGGGGAACGACGCCGTACGTGACCGGGGCACGCGAGCGTTCGGCGTCGAGATTACGACCGACATGGTCGCTTCGGAGATCGAGCCCGGCGGATCGGCGATCTACGTCACGACGGTGAAGAACACCGGAGACGGGACCGACACGGTCACGGTCGACATCTCGCACGACGTCCTGCCGGATGGCGTCACCGACTTCGACTGGTTCGCCAACTACTGCGACGAGAGCATCTGTCACACCGGACCGTGGGACTACGTCCTGGGGCCGGGTGAGACTCAGCTTCTCGACGTTCACATGGACGACTTCATCGGGACGGCCACGGGCATGTCCGTGATGACCCTCACCGCCGTGAGCAACGGCGATCCTGGCGTCGATGCCGCCCAGACGTACGCGACGTTCGTCGGGGCTCCCTCGATCCTCCTGGTCGACGACGACGGCGGCGCGAGCGACGAGACCTACATGGAGACCGCCGTCGAGGACGCCGGCTACTCCGCGTACCCTTGGGACAGGGACTCGGACGGCGAGCCGGATCGCTGTGAGGACTTCCGGATCGTCCTGTGGACGACCGGCGGCGGCGACGCAACGTACGTCACGAGCGGGACCGAGGGCGTGTGGATGGACTACCTCGACTCCGGCGGGAGCCTCTTCCTCGCGAGCGCGGAGTACCTCTCGACCCGCGGGGGGCCGACCACGTTCACGACCGACTACCTGCACCTCGACGGCTGGGACAACGACGTCGGTGGCTCTCTCGTCACCGGCATTCCGGGGGATCCGATCAGCAGCGGAATGGTGCTGAACCTCACCACCGCCGTGACCGTCTCGGACGACGGTCTCGGGAGTCCGGACTTCCCCGCGGAGTCGTTCTTCGACGTCTTCGTGTCCACGGAGGGAGTCAAGGGACTGAGGGGCGGCGAGGACGGACACATGCTCGCGTTCATCCCGTTCGCCTTCGAGAACGTGAGCACAGGCGATCCGGATCCCGACAACCAGAAGACGCTCATCGGTCGCGTGATCGACTGGTTCGACCCGACCGACACGGGTGTCGACGGGGGCGTCGAGCTGGCGCGGGCCGCACTGAAGCAGAACTACCCGAATCCGTTCAACCCGACGACGACGATCGAGTTTGCGGTACCGGCCGAGGCCGGGCACGTGAAGCTCGTCGTCTACAATGCGAACGGGCAGATCGTGAAGACGCTGGTCGACGGCCGCGTCGCGCCCGGACCGCAGACGGTGGTGTGGGACGGCACGGACGGCACCGGTGTGAGCCTCGGGTCGGGCATCTACTTCGCCCGCCTGACGGCGAACGGAGAGACGGCCTTCAGGAAGATGACACTCCTGAAGTAGACCGCGCGATGCAGAACAACGGCGTGCCCGGCGGCCCTGGGGGGGAGCCGGGCACGCATGCGACGAAGCCCGTCCATCTGGAGGAAGTCCGTATGAGGATGTCGATACTGGCCCTGGCAGCGTTCGCCGTCGTCCTGTGCTCGGCGACCGGAGCGTCTGCGTACCCGAGGGACGACGCAGCGGTGGTGGAGGTGGAGATCCTCTCCAGGGCCGACGTCGCCCGGCTGAACGAGCTGGGAATGGACATCATGAACGTGAGGGACGGCGTCGCGGAGATCGCGGCGATTCCCTCCGAGATCGACGTTCTCTGGGCGAACGGGTTCCGTCCGCGGGTCACCGTCGAGAACATGCGTGACGACGTCGCTTCGCTGCGTCTCGAGGACCGCGGGGAGTATCACAGCTACACGGAGATCACCGACGATCTCGCCGCGTGGGCGGCGACGTACCCCGAGATCACGGAGCTCGTCTCGATAGGGCAGAGCTGGCAGCATCGCGAGCTCTGGGCGCTCAAGATCAGTGACAACGCCGACGTCGAGGAGTTCGAGCCGGAGATCCAGTGGATCGGCGGACACCACGGCAACGAGACGATCGGCATCGAGGTGGTCTACTACATGGCGGAGTATCTGCTCGAGAACTACGGCACCGACCCCCAGGTCACGTGGCTCGTCAACGAGCGCGAGATCTGGCTCATCCCGGTGCTGAACCCCGACGGGCTCGAGAACGGCTCCCGCTACAACGCGCAGGGCATCGACATGAACAGGGACTACCTCTGTCCGGACGGGTGCAACGCGTCGACCGCTTTCAGCGCTATCGAGACGGCGGCGCTGCGCGACTTCAATGTAGGCATGAACCCCGTGACGTCCCTCACGTTCCACGCGGGCGCGGTCTACGTGAACTACCTCTGGGACTACACGTACGCCCCGACCCCCGACGAGCCGATGCTCATCACGATATCGGACGAGTACGGAGCCCTGAGCGGGCTACCCGTCACGAACGGGGCCGACTGGTACGTCGTCCACGGGAGCTGCCAGGACTGGTGCTACGACACACGCGGCGAGATCGACACGACGATCGAGGTCTCGGTCGACAAGGACCCGCCCACCTACCAGATCGACGGCATCGTTGCCGACAACATCCCGGCCATGCTCTATCAGGCGCGGATGTCCGGACGCGGGATCCGGGGTCTCGTCTACGACGGCGAGACGATGGAGCCGCTCTACGCGACGATCAGCATTCCCGAGATAGGGAAGGACGTCTACACAGACCCTGCCGTCGGTGACTACCACCGCATGGTCGAGACCGGCACGTACACCGTCACGGCGAGCGTCGAGAGCTACCCGACGCAGACGGTCTACAACGTGACGGCCGGCCTCGACACGTTCGTCGTCGTGGACTTCGCGATGGAGCCGCCGCCGCGCGGCACGGTCGCGGGCTACGTCACGGACGACGATTCGAACCCGGTCGCGGCCACCGTCGAGCTCACCGACCTCTCGGGCTACTCAACGACAGCGGACGCGGGCACCGGGTACTACCAGATTCCACTCGTGCCGCAGGGCACGCACACGGTGAAGGCGCGACTCCTCGGCTACCTCTCCGACGTTCGCAACGGCGTGGTCGTGCAGGACAACACCATCTCGACGGAAGACTTCGAGCTGGCGAGCCACGTCATCTACGACAACCTCGAGTCGGGTCTCACGAACTGGACCGGAGCATGGGTTCTGACATCGCTCCACGCCAACAGCCCGAGCTCCTCGATGTCCGACAGCCCGGGCGTCGACTACCCGAACCACGCGCTCACCACGATGACGCTGGCCAGCGCCATCGACCTCTCCGACGCGGAGAGCGCGGCCCTGAGCTTCTGGCACCGCTACGCGACCGAGCCCACTTACGATTTCTGCTACGTCGAGGTGAGCACGAACGGCGGCGCGTGGACGCAGGTGGCTTCGTACGACGGACAGCAGAGCTCGTGGGAAGAGGTCGTGATCGACCTCACCGACTACGTCGGCACCGACGCGTTCAAGGTGCGCTTCGTCCTCGACTCGGACGGGTGGGTCACCGCCGACGGCTGGTACGTCGACGACGTCGCCGTCTTCGCGCAGACGTTTTCCTCCGGCATCGACGACGAGACCGGAGCGCGGAGGCTCGCGGTCTCGAACTACCCGAACCCGTTCAACCCGCGGACGAGCATCCGCTACGAGCTGCCCGCGGCGGGGCCCGTCGAGCTCCGGATCTACGATCCCTCGGGTCGCCTCGTCCGCAGGCTCGCGTCGGGGGATGAGTCGGCAGGAGCGCACGAGATCGACTGGGACGGCACCGACGACCGGGGCGCCTCTGTCGCGGCCGGCATCTACTTCGTGCGGGTCTCGACGGAGAGCCGCGAGGCGTCCGGGAAGATGGTCCTCCTCAAGTAGCGTTCCGGGAACGCGCACGGGGAGGGAACTGCGAATGCAAGACGGGGCGGCCGGATGCCGCCCCGTCTCTCTGTGGTGCGCCGGGAGCCGTGCGGCGCCGTCTCCTGAATCCCCTTGACACCGGAAACTCCCGGTGGAAGAATGCCGCCACCGAGGACGCGGGTCCGATGCTGCGGGACCCCGCATCCGGCCGACGTGATCCCGTCACGTCACGGCCGGGTTTCCCTGGGAACAGCGGCGGCGAGAGGAGCCTAGTCGGGTGAGGCGAGCGAAGATCCTCTCCATCATCATCGCTCTCGTCCTCCTGGGCGCGGTCGCGTTCGCGCCGTCGCCCGACGGTCTCTCGCGAGCCGGCCAGAACGCCATCGCCATCTTCGTCCTCTGCTTCGTTCTCTGGGTATCGAACGCGCTTCCGCTCGCCGTCACGAGCCTCCTCGCGATCGTGCTGCTTCCCATGCTCGGCGTGGTTCCGCTGACGCGCTCGTTCGCGCTCTTCGGGAGCCCCGTCGTCTTCTTCATCCTGGGCGCCTTCATGCTCGCGGCGGCGCTCATGCGCTCCGGTCTCTCGACGCGCCTCGCCGTCGCGTTCATACGGCGGTTCGGGAAGACGCCGAGGTCACTCATCGCGGGCATCATCCTCTCGGGGGGCTTCCTCGCGTTCTGGATGCCGGAGCACGCGGTCGCTGCGATGCTCTTCCCGATCGTCCTCGAGATCGCGCGCGCGCTCGACCTGCAGCCGCGGAAGAGTGGGTACGGCGCCGCGCTCTTTCTCGCCCTTGCGTGGGGCGCGGTCATCGGCGGCATCGCGACCTTCCTCGGGGGTGCGAGGGCGCCTCTCGCCCTGGGCATCCTCTCCGAACATTACGATCTAACGATCGGTTTCCTCGACTGGATGGTCGCGGTGGCGCCCCTCTCGATCGTCCTGATGTTCGCCGCCTACTTCGTCCTGACGAGGTTCTTCCCGATGGACGTCAGGGACATCGAGCGTGCCAAGGACGCGCTCGACGCGAAGGCTCGGGAGCTCGGTCCGGTCTCCGCGCGCGAGAAGGGCGTGGGCGCGATCACGGCGCTCACGATTGCCGCGTGGATCTTCGCGGGACGCGACTTCGGGCTGGCGCCGATCGCGCTCCTGGCCTCGGTCGCGCTCTTCGTCTTCGGGCTCATCGACTGGAAGAGCGTCGAGGAGTACGTCAACTGGGGTGTCATCCTGATGTACGGCGGGGCGCTCGCGATCGCGGCCGCCCTGCACGAGACCGGCGGTGCGAAGTGGATCGCCGACGTCGTCATGGCGCGCGCCGCCGGGCTTCCGAGCATGTGGGTCGTGGCGACCTTCGCGCTCCTCGCGGCCTTCCTGACGGAGGCGATCAGCAATGTGGCGGCGGTCGCGCTCCTCCTGCCTATCTGTTTCGGTGTCGCGGAGGGCGCGGGCATCGGTCCGATCACCGTCGTGTACGCCGTCGCGGTGCCCGCGGGACTCGCGTTCGCGCTGCCGATGGGCACGCCGCCGAACGCCATCGCGTACTCCGCGGGCTACTTCCGGCTGAAGGACTCGGTCGCGGCAGGTGCGATCCTCAAGCTCGTCGCGCTCCTCATACTGTTCGTCGTGGCGAAGTTCTACTGGTCGTTCCTGGGGATCACGGGTTAGGCACACGTCCTGGAACGGAGGGGACACTTGAAGCGGATACTGCTCCTGCTCTCGCCTTCGCGGGTCTCATCGAAGTGCGTCGACGCCGCCATCGGTGCGGCCGTGAAGGAGGACGGCGAGCTCGTCGCCTTCTACATCCTCGACACGTCGATCTCGGACGACGTGAGGGAACGCCTTCAGGATCTCGGGTTCCTCGGAGAGACGCCGAGCGGTCAGCTCCTCGAGGAGATGCGCAAGGAGCAGGAACGGCAGGGGAAGGGAGAGCTCGCGCGGGTCCGCGAGCTTGCCGGACGGCGAGGCGTCGTGTGCAGGACGGATCTCGTTCAGGGAGAGTTCCTCGCGAGTTCGCTCGAGGTCGCCAGGAGGGAATCCGCTGACGCGATCTTCGTGACGCGGCGCAAGCGACCGGCGATCTCGAGGCTCGTCGCCGGGTCCGCGGTCACGAGCCTCCAGAGCGCCGCTCCCTGCCGGGTGCTCGTGCACGATCCCCGCAGATCCGAGCGCTGACGCCCGACGTCCGAACGATGGGCGCGCCGACAGCGCCCGGTCACCCCGACCTGCGGGCTACCTTCCGAGATCCGCGATCTCCGCTTCGAGGCGCTCCCTGAACCTCGGATCCTCCGTCAGCTCGAGGGCTCCCTCGAACTCCGCCCTCGCCTCGTTGGTTCTCCCCATCTCGGCAAGCAGCCGTCCCAGGTTCGCGCGCGGCGCCGGCGACCTCGGGCGGAAGAGGATCTCCTTCCGGAGCTCTGCCTCGGCCGTCTCGAACTCGCCGAGCTCGTAGTAGGCCTCCGCGAGCCGCGTGTGCACGTGCTCGACGGGGGTGCGCCCTGAGAGCACGGCCCTGAGCGACGCGACCGCGTCGCGGTACTGCCCGCTCGCCAGGAACATGTCGGCGAGCCTCGACTGCGCCAGGCTGTGGCGCGGATCGATCGTCACGGTCAGCCTGAGCGCCTCGAACTCGTCTTCCATGTCGCCCTGATCCATGTGGACCAGGGAGAGCGTGTAGGCCGCGTCCGTGTTCCGCGGGTCGATCTCGAGAGCCCTGTTGAGCGCGGCGATCGCACCGTCCGGATTGCCTGAGAGTTTGAGGGCCTGCCCGAGCCCGACGTGCGCCATCGGGTCGTCTGGCGTGATGGCGATCGCCCTCCTGAAGGCGCGGCCGGCTTCCTCCAGCCTCTCGAGGCGCAGGTAGACGCTTCCGAGGCCCACGTACGTCTGGGGATTCTCCGGGTCGGCCTCGACCGCGTTCCGGTAGGACTCCGCGGCGCCCTCGATGTCGCCCCTTCGGAAGCGCTCCAGGCCCTCGCGCAGGTGGCGCGCCACCTCGGTGCCGCTGTCCGGGGAGATCATCTCGAACGAGCTCTCGGTTCGGGCAGCCTCGGCGAAACTCGTGGCGGCGAGCTGCTCCCTCAAGACGACGGAGTTCGTCGCGTTCAGGAAGAAGCCGGCGACCACGAGCGTGAGCGCCAGCCCCGCGAGCGTGGCTGGCATCGTGCCGGGCGGTCTGGTCATCGCGGCGGCGGCGCCGACGACTCCGACGACCGCTCCCGGAATCAGGAGCACGGGCATCTTCAGGAGAATCGCCGGGAGGAGCGACGCGGCGAGCGCGAGAACTCCGAGGAGGACGCGGAGCTTCTTCTCCCCGAGGATCCGCGACAGGTTCCATTCGCTCTCCCGAAGCGTGGGAGACGTCTCCCACAGGTCGCGTCCGGTCAGGACGAGGGTCGGAACGAAGACGCATGCGAGGAGCACCGCCCCCGGGAGCCACAGAGCGGCGGCCCCTCCCGCGTATCCGGAGTATCCGAGCAGGAAGAGGAAGGTCGTCGCCCCGCCGATCATGAACCCGGCCAGAAGCGGGAACCTCGCGAGCCTGAACGGCGGCGTGTAGTACAGGTAGTACACGGCGAGGATCGCCAACACGTGTGTGAGCGCGACGTAGCTCACGGAGAGCGCCATGAGCGTGGCGAACGAGAACGAGACGAGCCCCACCTCGAGCAGGTGCCGGCGGTTCTCCGGTTCCGCGTCGACGTCCTCGGCGGTCATGCGCCGCAGGGCGACGACGGCCAGGCTCGTGAAGAACGATGCTCCGAGGATCCCGATCAGGGCGATCACGTCGAACGGGTGCGTGAACGCCAGGAGTCCGGTCGAGTTCAGGAGGAGCCGCGCTCCGAACACGAGCCCCGCGAGCGTGACGATCACGTGGTAGGGCGTCTGCACGGGGTCGATCGTGCTGCGGAGGACCGCGAACCTGGTCCTGTCGTAGAGCCTGACCCACACCGCCAGGACGGGCGCGAGCACCATGAGATCGATGAGAGCGTTCGAGAGGTCGGAGAGCCCGAACGGAGTCGCGTTCACGAACGCCCGGTGAATGCTCGCCTTCGCGAAGAAGAGCTGGTAGACGTTCGCCACATCGCCGCCCAGGAACCTCACGGTCGCGACGGTGATGGGAGGGAGCGCGAAGAAGAAGAACATCGTCGCGTAGATGACGAAGAACGACCCCACGGCGCGGGCGAGGTTCCGGGTCTTCAGGTGCACGTAGAACGCGCCGAGGAGGCAGCCGAGCGCCGCTTCGATTCTGATCCCTGCCGTGGTTCCCTGGAACTCCCGGTATGCCGGGTTCAGGAGGTTGACGAACGCGGGCCAGAGGCGGTCCCCCTTCGGCAGGAGGTAGCCGATGAGCTCCGGCGTCTCCCGCGTACGCGCGAAGGCGATGTCGATGAGGGGAGGGAGGAGCGTCAGAAGCCACGCGAAGAGCATCAGCTTCGTTACGCGCTCGACCCGCTCGCCCGACAGCCACGAGAGGACGACCGACAGCGTCAGGAGCGGCGCGATGTAGGCGAGGGGGTAGTGGAGGAAGTAGGAGAGGAAGTAGAGGGTCTTCTGCTGCCCCGCGACCTGCTCGAGGAAGTGCCGCAGCACGATGATCGCGGCAAGCACGAGGAGCCATCTGCCGAGACCCATCGGCAGCTGCTCGATCGGGTCGACGATCCGGAGAACCCACTCCCGCAGGCCGCCTCCGCCTCTCGCGTCAGCGGCCGGCTCTTCGGCCGGCCTCTCCGATGTTCTCTCCTGGTCCATCTGCTACCCTCCGCGTCCGTCTGATGGTCGTCGTTTGTGTGATTTCGCCCGCAGCCGCAGGGCGGCCGCCGGGCCGCCGCTCTTCCCTGTCCTTGACGAGGGGGTGCGGGCAGACGGCGAAGACGAAACATGCCATCGTGAACCTCAACCTCTTCACGAGCCTAAGCTCGGGCGTGGGCCGAGTCAAGCGGCTTGCTCGGAGGCCGCCGCTGATGCGGCCTTCGAGCTTGACCGGAGGGGCTTCGGGCCGTAGAATGCTCCATTGGGACTCACTCGATGAACAACATGAAGGAGCGGCCTGTCACTATGACCGAGCAGTTCAACGACGCGGAGATGGCGCGGCTTCTCGGGGAAGAAGAGCACAAGCTCGAGACGCTGAGGGAGTTGGTTGACAGCGCCTGCGAGGAGATTGTTCGCGGGAGGCTCGATCGCCAGGAGGCGACCGTCCTCGCGCAGCGCGTGAGGCGTCAGGCCCATGAGATCATCCCCGATCTGATGGACAAGTTCGATCTCATCTACGCCAGCCGCTTCGAGAGACTCATCTCGCAGTACATCGACGAGCGCAGCAACGAGAGCTGACCCCCGACATGCGAACGACCCGGAGCCACCCGAAGCTGATCTGCTTCGGGTGCCCGCCTTCTGGGGCGTCGGGCCGGCGTCGCCGGGCGGCCGCGGAACGGCGCGGGCGAGACCTATTGACCGGGCCGCGGAGCGTGTGCTACCGTCCGTAACCGGTCTGCGGCGGCCGTCGAGGTGCGCCAAGCGGGGCGGTTTGCGCCACACAGACAGGTCACCCGAGAGGAGCGGGATGAGGGTCGCCGTACTCGCGAGCGGGAGCTCCGGAAACGCCATCGTGGTCGAGTCGAACGGGACGGCCGTGCTCGTGGACGCCGGGATCTCCGGGAAGCGGGTCGCCGGCGCGATGGACTCCGCGGGCCTCACTCCCGAGACACTCTCGGCCGTTCTCGTCACACACGAACACTCCGATCACATCAGCGGCCTCGGTCCCGTGGCCCGGCGGTTCTGCCTGCCGATCTACGCGACCTCGGGAACTCACGCGGCCATCGACGGCCGCGTGGGCACGTGTCCCGACAGGGTCGCAATCGATGCCGGCAGGCGGTTCGAGATCGGAGACCTGACGGTCGCGCCTTTCTCCGTGAGCCACGACTGCGCCGACCCGGTGGGGTACTCGATCTCAGACGGCACGAGCACTGTCGCGATCGCCACCGACCTCGGCGTCGTGGGCAGGAGCGTCCGTCGACACCTGGAGATGGCCGACTGCGTGGTCCTCGAATTCAACCATGACGAAGGCATGCTCGTCGACGGGACGTATCCGTGGCCATTGAAGCGACGCATCATGAGCAACGTCGGACACTTGTCGAACGTGACGGCGGCGCAGGAACTCCTGCGCCTGGCGGACGGCCCGATGTCGACGCTCGTTCTGGCTCATCTGTCGCAGGAGAACAACACGCCGGAGCTCGCGGCGGCGAGCGCGGCTGACGTCCTCGACCGCGCCGGTCGCGCCGACGTCGCCGTTCACATCGCCTCGCAGGGCGAGGCGCTCGGGCCGATCGAGGTCGAACGCACCTGCAGCGCGAGCGAGACCGCGAAAGCGTAGGGGGGAGTTCAGGAGACCGATGCACAAGATCGCAGTGATAGGCACAGGGTACGTGGGCCTCGTCGGCGGCGCCGGGCTTGCGGACTTCGGGAACGACGTGACGTGCGTCGACCTCGTCGAGGAGAAGATCGAGGCGCTCAGGCGCGGCGAGATACCGTTCTACGAACCGGGCCTCTCCGAGGTTGTGCTCCGGAACGTCCGCGAGGGCAGGCTCGCGTTCACGACCGATCTCGAGAGCGCGATCCGCGACTGCGACGTCATCTTCGTCGCCGTGGGAACGCCGGAGGGAGAAGGCGGCGCGGTCGACCTGTCGCAGGTGGACGCCGTCGCGAGGGACATCGGCAGGCACATGGACGGCTACCGGGCGATCGTTCAGAAGAGCACGGTGCCGGTCGGTACCGCGCGGCGTCTCCGGAAGATCGTCGAGGAGGCGCAGAGCGAACCGCACGAGTTCGACGTCGTCTCCAACCCCGAGTTCCTCCGTGAAGGCTCCGCGGTCGCCGACTTCATGCGCCCCGACAGGGTCGTGGTCGGCGCCGACACCGACAGGGCGATGGATACCATGCGGAGCATCTACGCGCCGCTCTACCTCATCCACACGCCGATCGTCGAGACGACTCCCGAGTCTGCCGAGCTGATCAAGTACGCGTCGAACGCCTTTCTCGCGACGAAGATCTCGTTCATTAACGAGATCGCGAACATCTGCGAGAAGGTCGGCGCAGACGTCCAGGTCGTCGCGTACGCGATGGGGCTCGACGGCCGGATCGGTCCGAAGTTCCTGCACGCGGGCGCTGGGTACGGCGGGTCGTGCTTTCCGAAGGACACCAAGGCGCTCGTCCGGATCGCCGAGGCCGCGGGCGCGGAGGCGAGGATCGTCGATGCCGCCGTCGGCGTGAACCGGGAGCAGAAGGAGAGGATGGTCGACAAGGTCGTCGAGGCGGCGGGCGGGAGCGTGGAAGGCAAGACCGTGGGAGTTCTCGGACTCTCCTTCAAGCCGAACACCGACGACATGCGCTACGCCTCCTCGATCGTGCTCGTCGAGGGACTCCTGGAGCGCGGGGCGAACGTCAGGGCTTTCGACCCCGTCGCGATGGACAACGCCCGCGCGATCATGCCGGGTGTCGAGTACGTCGATGAGAGGTACAGGGCCGCCGAGGGCGCGCACGTGCTCGTGGTGGTCACCGAGTGGAACGAGTTCAGACAGCTCGACTTCGACCGCCTGAAGGGCACCATGGCCGAGCCGGTCGTCGTCGATCTCAGGAACGTATACGAGCCCCGTGACATCGAGGCTCACGGATTCCGTTACGTCGGTGTCGGGCGCGGGAGATCGTAGGCCCGTCTCCCGAAGGAGGTGACGATGGCAGCGGACAACGAGGGCGGTAGCGGCGGTAGCGGCGGGGCCCGATCGGGTCTGCCCAGGGGCGTCAAGGCCGGGCGGCTCATCGACGGCGTCGCCTTCAAGGAGCTCAGGCTTCTCCCTGACGAGCGGGGCTATCTCATGGAGATGCTCCGCGCGGACGACGAGATCTTCCGGAAGTTCGGCCAGGTCTACCTGTCCGTCGCGTTCCCGGGGGTCGTCAAGGGCTGGCACTACCACAAGGTGCAGACCGACTACTTCACGATCGTCAAGGGGATGATGAAGGTCGTCCTCTACGACGGACGTCCGGAGTCGCCGACCCACGGAGAGGTCAACGAGTTCTTCATGGGGGAGCTGAACCCCCTCCTCATCACGATCCCGCCGGGGGTCCTTCACGGGATGAAGGCGATCGGCACCGAGCCGGGTTTCCTCATCAACTGCCCGACCGAGCCCTACAAGTACGACGATCCGGACGAGTACCGGGTCGATCCCCACGGCACCGAGGTGCCCTACGACTGGGAGCAGAAGGACGGCTAGCGGGCAACAGTCGCGGCCGTTGACTCACTCTCACATCCCGGGCTATCATAGAAGTTCGGACCTGAGCGATCCGTCGCCGTCCCGAAGGCAGCGGATCGGGATCGGCCCCCGGAGGGTCGATCGTACCTCGAGGAGACGAGTTTGACGCACACCGGACGACTCATCGTTCTCGTTCTGGCGTTGGCCGCCGCACTGGCCGCCGCGCCGCCCGGCCTCGCTCAGAATCCCGCCGCGATGGAGGAGGGGCTGCCGGAGGAGTTCGTCCTTCCCGAGGTTCCGCTTCCGAGACCGACGGCCGCGCTCGACGCCCCCGTCGACCGGGCCGAGTACGTGGTCGGACCCGACGACGTTTTCGCTCTGAAACTCTGGGGCGAGATCAACGCCGCGCTCACGATCGAGGTGACTCCCGAGGGGAACTTCGTGCTCCCCGTCGGCGGGCCGATCACCGTGGTGGGCCTCTCGATCGACGAGGCCGCGGCCGCGGTGCGCGCGAGGATCGACGAGTACTACGTCGACATCGACATGACGCTTACCCTCATCGCCCCCCGCGAGCTCGTCGTGCACGTCACGGGCGCCGTGCTGGCCCCCGGGCAGTACACCGCGACGGCCGCCACGAGGGTCTCCGCGGTGATCGCGCTCGCGGGCGGGATCCTCGAGGAGGGGTCCCAGCGCACGATCACGCTGTCGGGGTTCGGCGGACGCACCAGTACAGCCGACCTCGTGAAGTACCGGAACCGGGGCGACCTCGACGCGAACCCTCTCGTCATGATCGGAAGCCAGATCCACGTTCCGTTCCGCGCGCGTTCGATCGAGGTGGTCGGCGCCGTCAACCTCCCCGGGACGTTCGAGCTCGTCGAGGGTGACAGTCTCCTCGGGATCGTCGAGCTCGCCGGGGGCGCGCGACCGGACGCCAACATGTCCGACGTGGAGCTCGTGCGCTTCGCCGTCGACGATCCACTGACCTACACTTCCTTCTCGCTCGATCTCACCGACGCCGACCCGGCCAGGGGCCGCGGCGTCGATCTGGAGGACGGCGACAGGGTCTTCGTCCGCGCTGTCGAGCACTGGCACGAGGACGCCCGCGTCGAGGTCATAGGCGAGGTCGTCAATCCGGGAACCTACTCGGTCGCCGAGGGTGAGGACCGACTCACGGACGTCATCGCGAGGGCCGGAGGGTTCACACCGTCCGCGGACCTCACGGGGGCGACGCTCCGAAGGGGCGCCTCCGGCGAGCGGGAGACGGCGATCGACCGCGCCGTCGCGCTGATGGAGGAAGGCGAGCGAGGAGCTCTCACCGAGGAGGAGGCCTCGTTCCTGAGCTCGCAGCGGATCGAGCTGGCCGATCAGGTCTCGGTCGACTTCCCCGCGCTCTTCCTGCACGACGATGCGACCGAGGACGTCCTGCTCCTGGACGGGGACATCCTCGACGTGCCGCGTGCGCTCCACGTCGTCCGCGTGAGCGGGGCCGTGCACACGCCGGGGTTCATCCAACACGCCGCCGCCGGAGACGTCGACTACTACGTCGATCTCGCAGGCGGCTACACGAGCGACGCGTACGAGAGCCGGGTCCGGATCGTGAAAGCGAACTCCGGAAGCCGGCTCAAGCCGTCCAGCAAGATCGCCATCGAGCCGGGCGACACGGTCTGGGTGCCGAGAACGCCCGACCGCGACTGGTGGGAGATCACGAAGGAGGTCCTGCTGGTCGCCGCGCAGGTGGCGACGATCTACCTGGTTGTGTACACCACGCAGAACTAGCGCCGCGGGAGGAGACGACCGCGGCCGGTGAAGCCGAGGGGAACGCGATGCCCGACGGGAACATGGCGCCCGAGCGCGAGGCGAAGCCCTTCGCCGACTATCTCCGCGTCCTGATCAACTGGCGCAGGGTCATCTACTGGAACTTCATAGTCATCGTCGTTGCAACGGCGCTCGTCTCGCTCGTGCTCCCCAAGTGGTACACGTCCAGGGGATCGATACTGCCGACGGAGGCCGACGCCGGCGCAGGCGGACTCATGTCGCTCGTCGAGACGGCGCTTCCCCTGCTCAAACTCCCACGCATGCCCGGCTCCTCAGAGAGCGGCCTCGGCGTGCTCCTCAGCCGCACCGTGGCTGAGGACGTGATCCGCGAGAACGATCTCCAGACGGTCTACCGTGCGGACACCGTAGACGAGGCGCTCGAGACGCTCAGCCGCCGATCCGAGATCTCGCTCGACGAGAACGGCGTGGTGACGATCGAGGTCGAGGCGCGCGATCCCGAGCGGGCCGCGAACATCGTCCGGACGTACATCGAAGCCCTCGAGAGATACAACTCCTACGCGCGAACGACCGCGGCGCGGCGGACCCGCGAGTTCGCCGAGTCGCGCCTCGAGGCGACCCTCGTCGAGATGACGGACGCCGAGGAGAGCCTGGCTGAATTCCAGAAGGAGCACGGCGGCATCGGTCTCGACCAGCAGGCTCAGGCCGCCGTAGCCGCCTACGCGGCGCTCGAGGCGGAGGCCGCCAGGGCCGAGATAGAGCTCGAGGTCGTGCGCAACTACGCGAGGAGCGGCCATCCGGAGGTCATGCGCCTCGAGACGCAGGTGCGCGAGTACCGCGAGTCGCTCGACGAGCTCCGCTCGGGGCGGGGGATCTCGGGTGACGCGGACGGGGGGAGCGTCGTCCTGCCGGCCCTGTCCACGCTGCCCGATCTCGCGATGGAGTACGCGCGGCTCGTGCGCGACGTCGAGGTAGGGAACGCCCTCTACCTGTTCCTCGTCCAGCAGTACGAGGCCGCCAGGCTCCAGGAAGCGAAGGACACGCCGACCGTGCAGGTCCTCGATTGGCCGGTGCCGGCGGAGCTCAGGACGCGCCCCAGGCGCACCGCCATGGTCGTCATCGCGGGGATCATCGGACTCATCGTCGGGGCGACCGTCGCGTTCTTCCTCGAGTTCCTCTCAACGTCGGACCAGACGAACCCGGGACGCCGGACTCTCGACGCGGCGGTCTCGGCGCTCCGTCTCGACCTCGCGCGCCTCGGCGGCCGGGGCAAGACCTCTCCGCCGGACGGCGGCTGATCCGCCGGTCGACTCGCGGGCCGACGCACCGCTGAATCCGCCGGTGATTCGAGCCGTCCGTCCCGCGATCCCAGTCACGAGGTACGGTCGAATCCCCCGGCGCGCTGACCCCGGGACCAGAACTCATGAGAGAGACGACAGGCATTCAGGGGGCGGAAACCGGTGACGGCGCCACGGCGTCGGAGCTCCGTCCCTGGAGCGCGCTCCTCGATCCGGCCTGTCCGGCGCACGTGAGGGCCGGCGTGCTCGCGGGCATCGCCGCGATCGTCGCGGCGCAGATCGCGGCCGCCGTCTACGGCGCGCGCGAGCCTCTTCTTCTTCTCGCGGCCCTCGCCTACGTCGCCGCCTTCGTCCTCTCGTTCCGGTCGGCTACGGTCGGTCTCGCCATTATGATCCTCGTCCAGGTGCGGCTGCTCCAGGGAAGCGAGGGCATCGACTTCGAGGAGATCGCCTACGCCGGCATCTTCTTCGCGACGATCGGGGGGTGGCTCCTTCGACGCGGACCGACCGCCGCCGGGCGGAGCATCCTGCGCTCGCCACTCGGGAGGACCCTCCTCATCTTCCTGGGAGTGTGCTTCGCGTCGGTCATCCAGACGGTGGTCTTCAAGGGCAGCGTCGAGTGGTGGCTTCGCGATCTGGTCAGGATCTCGTACCTCCTCCTGTTCTTCCCGCTCGCCGATGCGCTGCAGGAGAGGCGGAGCGCGGTCGTCCTTCTGACGTGCTTCCTCTCCGTCATCACGATCCACGCGGTCGTCGCCGTGTCGTGGTATCAGGCGTCAGCGTCGGCCGCGTCGCTCGACCAGATCCAGTACCTGCGGGCGCCGTTCCACGAGGTCTTCGCGATGGCGACCCTGGTCGGCGGGTTCGCCGTGTTCCTTCGCGCGAGATCACGCGGCGCGTTCGTCGGCTCGATCGCGTTCTCGGTCATCGCGGCTCTCGCGCTGGCTGTGTCGCTCACCCGCGGCTACTGGCTGTGGGGAGCGCTCGCGATGCTCATCGTGGCGGCGAGGAGCAAGCGTCCTGGCAGAGTTCTAGGGTTCGTCTTCATGATGCTGGCGTGCTTCGCGGCAGCTGGTTTCGCCGCGTTCGGGACGAAGCTCGTCGAGATCGTGGGATCTCTCGCGCAGCGTGCGACCACGATCAGCTCGCCGATGCGCGACATGGCCGTGCTCGAGCGCGCCGCCGAGACGGCCGGCTGGTTCAGGCAGATCCCTGAGAGCCCCGTGATCGGACACGGCCTCGGGACGTACGGATCGTACATGTCGCCCGCGCTCGGCTACCGTGTCACCCGCACGTTCGCGCACAACGCCTACCTGTTCTTCCTCTTCAAGATCGGGATCGTCGGCCTCGGCGCGTTCCTCGCCTTCTACGTCTCCGGCCTGCGACGGGTCTGGCGATCGTCGAAGCTCGCCGTCGGGATCTACGAACACGCCGTCCTGATTGCCGGGGCGAGCGTCGTCATCACGTTCCTTCCGCTGTCCGTCACCAGTCCGCAGTTCTACAGGCGGGCCTCCGTCCTCGTCCTCGTACTCACACTCGGCTACGCGCAGGCGATCTTCGAGCGGCACCGCGCGCGCGGAGAGACGAGCTGAGCCGGCTGGCGTTCGGGGATTCCCGGGTACACCGGGGTCGCGGGTGCAGGGGGCTCTTCGTGGGGTGGGGTCAGACTCGCTCCGCCGCGCACAGGCGCGTGAGGAATCGTCCGAGCCGGAGGGGGAGGGCCGAGACGAGACCTTCGTCCAGCGTGGGAAGCGGTCGGAGGAGCGCGAGCACGGCGAGGTAGATCCCGACGAAGAGCACGCCGTGACCGAGCACCTGAGCGATTCCTGCGGGCTTGAGCACGAGCGACGGGGCGAGCGCCGCGGCCATGGCGACGAGGACGCCCGGGACGTGCCTGACCGGAACGCCCGTTCCCAGGACACGTCTCACGGCCAGCGCCTCGACGACGTACACGCCCGCGTTCACGAGTCCCGTCCCGAGAAGCGCCCCGACCGGTCCCATCTCGCGGATCAGGAAGACGTTGACGGCGACGTTCGTGACGACCGCGGCGATGCGGATGCGAACCGACGTGCGCATGTGATCGGTCGACAGGAGGGCCGTCGCGCTCGACTCCCCGCCGAAGAGCCACCCGACGCACATCGGCACGGCGAACGCCAGGAGAAGCGTGGACGCCTGGACGTAGCTCGCACCGTAGACAGCGAGCACGCAGGCCCGCGCGTTCGCGATGAGAAAGACGACGGGCGGGACGACCGCCGCGCCGAGCAGGACCACGAGTGACTGCCAAAGCACGCCGACCGATCCCGGACGCGCGCGGTGGCGCCTTGAGAAGAGAGTGAGCGCGACTCCGATCATTCCCATGGGAAGCGCGCTCGCCACCGTGCGCACGAGCGAGTAGGCCACGTCGTAGATGGCGACCTCGGTCTGGCTGTGGCGGATCGCGTTCAGGAGGATGACGTCGGCCGGCCGGCCGAGTCCGAAGCTGACGACTCCCAGGACCGACCCGTTGGCCGCGTACATCAGCAGGCGCGGCAGGTCGACCGGGCGGCACGGTCCGCCGAAGGCGGCTCTGATCTGGCTCAGGTAGGCCATGAAGAGCACGGAGCTCGTCACTCCGAGCAGCACCATGATCTCGCCCACACCGGCGCCCCTCGAGAGGAGCACGTACGCGAGGACGAGGTTGGCGACCCTGACGACGAGGGTGAAGATTCCCACCACTCTCGTCCGCAGCAAGCTCGTGAGAACGGCGACCGCGAACATCGCGAGGCTGTGCATCACGAGGTAGAGCGCCGTGATCGCGATGAGAGGGGCGATCGCGTTGTTCTGGAACCACGCCGCGACGAGTCCGCGCCCGAAGAAGACGCCGGCCGTGAGCACCCCGATCAGGACGAGCCTCGCGACGAACAGCGAGCGAACGAGGGTGGGGATCTCGAGGGCGCCGTCGGGCGACGCCGAAGCGGCTCCGAGGTAGCGGTTGAGCGCCTTGCCGATGCCGGCGTCGGAGATGACGAGGACGAACGTCGCGATGGAGACGATCGAGGCGTAGCTGCCGTAACCCGCGGGGTCGAGCATCCTGGCGACGAGGACCGAGAAGAGATACGCGAGGCCGAAGTCGCCGATCCTGGCGACGCTGTTCCAGACGAAGCTCTCGAAGTACCCTTGGCCGGGCGCCCCGCCGGCGCCGGGGTCGTTCCGGGGACCTGTCGGCGTCAGCACCGTCCCTCCGTCTCATGTTCCCGGACGATTCTCTCGCAGAGCTCGACGAGGGGCGTCCGGTCCGCCATGGCGTCGTGCTTCTCGAACGCGAGTTCGCGCCCTCGGTCGCCGAGAGCTCGCCGTTCCTCAGGCGAGTCGAGGAGTCGCGCGACCGCGTCGGCGAAGCCGGACGGTTCGTCCGCGACCACGAGATGCTCGCCGCTCACGACCTCGAGTCCCTCGCAGCCCTTCGACGTCGTCACGACCGCCCGTCCCATCGCCATCGCCTGGACGATCTTCACGCGGACGCCGCTGCCGATCCTGAGCGGCACCACGATGACACGCGCGCGTTTGAAGTACGGGGCCGCGTCCTCGACCCTTCCGTAGACGCGAATCCTCGCGTCTCGCTCGCCGAGACCATCGACCCACGCAGGCGTCCCGGCTCCGACGATCGCGACGCCCGTCTCCGGTCTTCTCTCGTGGATGGCAGGCAGGATGCTCCTGACGAACCAGGAGAGGCTGTCCAGATTGGGGACCCAGCCGAAGTAGCCGATGAAGAGAATGTCGATCTCCTCGCGTTCGTCTCCCTGCGCCAGGGCGGCGACGTCGAGCGTGATCGGCACGATCTCCACCTCAGCCTTCGGCGACAGCTCGAGGAGCCCGGCCCGGTCCGTCTCCGAATAGACGAGCACCCGGTCGAACCGCGACGCCATGGCGCCTTCGTACGCAGCCGTCTTCCTCCACTGGATCCACGCGTAGAGCCGCGCTGCCGGGTTCCGGAGGTGGCGCCAGTAGAGGTCCATTATCGTCGCCTGCACGTTCGGTGCGAAGAGCAGATACGGTGCGGACGTGGCCGAGCGGACCGCCGCCAGCCTGGTGGCACTGTGGATGCTGTGGCCGATCACGAGATCGAATCGCTGGCTCGTGAGGATCTCCCGGACCCGCCGGTCGGCGGCGCGAGACATGTACTTCCGGATCGGCCAGGGGAGGGGGTCGAGGAGGTTCGCGAGGTATCGCGGGATGGAGGCGCGCGGGACGTCCGTGACCATCTCCACGCGGGCGATCCGGGCAAGCTCCGGCGCGCCGGCGTCGGCCTCCTCGGGCGTGAGGAGGGAGAAGACCGTCATTTCGTGACCCGCCCGCGCCAGCTGGACGATCCGGTAGAAGTTCGTGATGTTCCCGCCGCGAGCCTGGCTCTCCGGTACACCGTGGGTGAGATAGAGGATCTTCATCCTGGAGGTGAGCCCTTTCCGGGGTTGGCTGCGGAGGCCGCGACGCCTCAGGACGCGCGTCCCGCAGGGCTCAGATGGTACGCGACCGCACGCGGGAGGGTCAACACCAAAGCCCCTTGCGGCTCCCCGTAACTCACCGTCTCACGCGCGGTTTGGCCGAATCCGGCCCTGCGGCACGCCGCTTGCACGAAGACGGCGAACAGGGAGTGGCGCAGCCGTTTACGGTTGCGCTCCTGATTGCCTGTCTCTATACTCTGCAGTTACGGTTGAATGGACGCGACGCGCGTCGCGTCTCTGTTATGTGCGGGCCGCCGAACAGCGGGAAAGCGAGGTCGGATGAAGGCACTCGTGACAGGGGGGGCGGGCTTCATCGGGTCGCATCTGGTCGAGTCGCTTCTCGACAGGGGCGACGAGGTCTGGGTGATTGACGACCTCTCAACCGGCCGCTTCGAGAACATCGCTCACCTGGAGAGCCATCCCAAGTTCCATTACACCATCGACACCATTCTGGACGAGAGGGTGGTCGCCGAGGCGACCTCGAAGTCGGACATCGTCTTCCACCTCGCGGCAGCCGTCGGCGTGGCCTACATCATCGACAACCCGCTGAAGTCGCTCGAGACGAACATCAAGGGGACGGAGATCGTCCTCCAGCACGCGAACGAGGAGAAGAAGATGGTCGTCATCTTCTCGACCTCGGAGATCTACGGGAAGGCGAACTCCCAGCCGTGCAAGGAGACCGACGACAGAATCCTCGGGACGACGACCATCTCGCGGTGGGGGTACTCTTCCTCCAAGGCGATCGACGAGTTCCTCGCGCTCGCGTACCACAGGGAGAAGAAGCTCCCCGTGATCATCGTCCGCTGCTTCAACACGTGCGGCACGCGGCAGACCGGCCAGTACGGCATGGTGATTCCGCGGTTCGTGAAGCAGGCGCTCCTCGACCATCCGCTCACCGTCTACGGGGACGGGAAGCAGACGCGCTGCTTCTGCGACGTCTCAGACGTCGTCCGCGGCGTTCTGGGACTCGTGGAGGAACCGACCGCGAACGGCGACGTCTTCAACCTCGGAAGCGACGAGGAGACCTCGATCGAGGAACTCGCCGAGCGGATCAAGGAACTCACCGCCTCGTCCTCGCCGGTCGACTACATCCCGTACGACAAGGCGTACGAGCAGGGGTTCGAAGACATGCGGAGGCGCGTCCCCGATCTCACGAAGATCAGGAGCGCGATCGGCTACGAGCCTGAGGTGTCGCTGCAGGAACTCCTGGAGAAGGTAGTCGCGCACTTCAAGAGGTAACAGACGGACGCCGGGATCATCCCCGAGTTCCGGCGCCGCCCGACCGTCCGGGGAGGAGGTGGGCGCCAGAGAAAGAGCTTGACAGCTGTGTGTCCGTTGAGAAGAATCCCCGCATACGGGACCGGTAGGACAAGGAACTGTCATGGTCTTTCTTAGCGCTTTCGGGCTGTCGTTGCTGGCGGTCCTCGCTCTCACCCCGGCTGTCCGCGGCCTGGCCACGAGGCTGCGCTTTCTCGACTTCCCGAGTCAGAGCAAGGTGCATCTGACGCCCACGCCGCTCATGGGCGGCATCGCTGTGGCGCTGGCGAGCCTCTCGGCTGCCGCCGCCGCGCTGGCGCTCATCGAGTGCCCCTACAGCGCTCGGATCGTCGGGTTCATGTCGGGCGGGCTCATCGTCGTCGTGCTGGGTCTCGCCGACGACGCGAACGGGATGCGGCCCAGTGTGAAGCTGACGGGCCAGGCCGCCGCGGCCGCCGTCATGCTCTTCTCCGGGGGCGTCGAAGGCATCCCGCTCCCGCTTCCGATCGCGTTCCCGCTGGCCCTCTTCTGGATGGTCGGCCTCATGAACGCGTTCAACTTCCTCGACAACATGGACGGCATCACCTCGGGGCTCGCTGCGATCGCGACCTTCGGCATCTTCACGCTCGCGCTCGGTCAGGGGAACATCCACACGGCGATCGCCGCGATCGCGGTGGCCGGGGGCGCGCTGGGATTCCTCCGATACAATTTCGCGCCGGCGTCGATCTTCCTGGGTGACGCCGGGAGTCTCTTCCTGGGGTACGTCGTCGGAGGGCTGTCGCTCCGCGCGATCTCCTACGCGGGAGCGGGCTCGACCGCCCTTCTGATCCCGGTCCTCATGCTCGGCTACCCGATCTTCGACGCGTTCTTCGTGACGGTCGCCCGCCTGAGAGAGGGCCGCGACGTCGCGCAGGGGGGAAGGGACCACAGCTCACACAGGCTGGCGCGGCTGGGACTCACCGCGCGCCAGACGGCGACCACGATCTACCTCATCTCCGCGTCGCTGACCGGAGTGGCGGTCTACCTGTCGTACTTCCAGATGGACCATCCCCGGGTCGTGGCGCTCGTGGCTCTCGCGGCCGGCGGCGGCCTGACCTTTCTCGGACTCAGGCTCATCCGCGTTCCGGTCGCCGAACGCGCGCTCGAGGCCCTCGAGAACGCTCGCGTCCTCCACGAGCCGACTCAGGAGGAGCTCGTGCTCCTGACTCCTCCTCGCCCCGCGGCGAAGGCGACTTCGGCGACGACCGAGGTGCCGGAGCCCAAGGAGTCACACGACACCATCAAAGTTCGTTGACGCGTGCCGGCGTCACGGCGCGCCCCGTGAGCGGATAGGTCTATGCTGGAAATGAAGTTCATACGCGGGAACCCGGACGTCGTCCGGAAGGCGATCCTCGACAAGGGGGAGAAGGCGGATCTCGACGGCCTCCTCTCTCTCGATGAGGACCTGCGCACGCTCCTCGTCGAGTCGGAAGCGCTCAAGAACGAGCGGAACGTCGAGAGCGAGAGGATCGCGCGGCTCAAGAAGGAGGGGGCCGACGCCTCCGCCGAGATCGAGCGGATGCGCGAGGTGTCCGCTCGGATCAAGGAGTTCGACGAGAAGATCGGGGGCGTCCGCGGGAAGCTCGATGAGATCCTCCTCACGATCCCGAACGTCCCGCACGAGTCGGTGCCCGTCGGCCGGGACGAGGACGAGAACGTCCTGGTGCGCGAGTGGGGCGAGCCCTCGTCGCTGACGCCTTCGCCCGTCCCTCACTGGGAGATCGGAGAGACGCTCGGCATCCTCGATCTCAAGGCGGGGAGCCGCATCGCCGGCTCCGGTTTCGTCGCGTTCAAGGGGGCGGGAGCGCGCCTCGAGCGCGCCCTCATCGCGTTCATGCTCGACCTCCACACGCGCGAGCACGGGTACACGGAAGTGTCCCCGCCGTTCGTCGCCGACCGCGCCGCGATGGTGGGGACCGGGCAGCTCCCGAAGCTCGAGAACGACATGTACCACAGCCCGGAGGACGATCTCTTCCTCATCCCGACGGGCGAGGTGCCCCTCACGAACCTCCACCGCGGGGAGATCCTCGAGGGCGAGAAGCTCCCGCTCAAGTACACCGCCTACACGCCGTGCTTCCGCCGCGAGGCGGGATCGTACGGAAAGGACACCCGCGGTCTCCTCCGCGTGCACCAGTTCGACAAGGTCGAGCTCGTGAAGCTCGTCGAGCCCGACACGTCGTACGACGAGCTCGAGGCGCTGACGGCGAACGCCGAGAAGGTCCTCCAGCTGCTCGGGCTTCCGTACCGGGTCAAGATCCTCTGCACGGGCGACCTCTCGTTCTCGGCGGCGAAGTGCTACGACATCGATGCGTGGTCGGCCGGAGTGGAGCAGTGGCTCGAGGTGTCCTCGTGCAGCAACTTCGAGGACTTCCAGGCGAGGCGCGCCGGGCTCAGGTACCACCCCGCCGGGGGAGGGAAGGCCCGCTTCGTCCACACGCTGAACGGCTCGGGCGTCGCGATGGCGCGCACGGTCGTCGCGATCCTCGAGAACTACCAGACCGAGAAGGGTACGATCGTCGTCCCGGAGGCGCTGCGTCCCTACATGGACGGCCTCGAAGAGATCACGTAGCCGGGGTCCGCGACCGCGCTCGACGAGCGGCGGTCGGACCGGTTCACGATCGAAGACCGCTCCGAGAGGCCGGGACCGCCCGGCCTCTCTTGCGTAGGGGCGCCTGCTCGAGCGCGCGCGCCCCCACGGCCCGGACTCCGGGCGCGGGCGTGACCTTGACTTGCCGCCGGACCGCCGCTAGACTGCGAAACAGACGGTCGAACAACGCGTTACGTCGAACAGCGTGTCACGAGGAGCGTGGAGATGCCCGCTCGGAAAACAAAATGGGCCGACGGTGAGCGGCTGGGAGCGATTCGGTCCCGGGCGTACGTCTTCGTGGCGATCTCCGTCCTCGCGCTCGCGATCTTCCTCTACACGAACAACATGATCAGGCGTCTCGAGCACCAGACCGACACGCTCTCGCGGTCGATCGCGGGCCTCTGCGCCTCGGCGACCTACGCGGCCAGGGAGAACGAGGAGCTCCGCGCGATCTTCTCCGACCTGATCGAGCGCATCAACTTCCCGATCGTCATCTCGGACGTCCGCGGCGTGCCGATCACGTGGCGGGGTCTCCCGCTCGAGATCGACCCGTACGAGGTGACGCACCAGGAGTACCTGGACGCGAGCCCCGAGAATCCGCCCGACACGTCGCTCGGCGGGGTGATGATCTTCACCCGCGAGCTCGACCGCCTGCACACACCGATCCCCATGACGCACCCCGGTTCCGAGACCGTCATGGGGTACATCCACTACGGCGAGTCGAGCCTCGTCCGTGAGATGCGGTACATGCCCGCGCTCGAGCTCGTCGCGTTCGGCGTCCTCGCGGCGCTCGGGTTCCTCGGGTTCCGGAACGCGAAGGTCGCGGAGCTCCGGTCGATCTGGGTCGGAATGGCGAAGGAGACGGCGCACCAGCTTGGAACGCCGATCTCGTCCCTCATGGGCTGGATCGAGCTCATCAGGGAGATGGCCATCGAAGGGTGCGACGTGGGCGAGATCACGCGGATGACGAGGGAGATGCAGCGCGACCTCGAGCGGCTCGAGAAGATCTCTCTCAGGTTCAATCAGATCGGCTCGGTCCCGAAGACCAGGAGACAGGACCTCGTCATCGTGCTTCGAGAGGCGATCGACTATCTGAGACGCCGGCTCGCCGCGCTCGGCAAGGACGTCGAGGTCCGGGAGCGCTACGCGGAGCTCCCGCCCGTCGAGATCAACAGGGAGCTCATGGAGTGGGTCATCGAGAACCTCGTGAAGAACTCCGCGGAGGCGCTCCCCCAACGGGGCGGCCTCATCGAGATCTCGACGGAGTACGCGGCCAAAGAGGGCGCGGTGAAGATCTTCTTCACCGACAACGGCAAGGGGCTCTCGCCGGCCGAGCGGCGTCGGATCTTCGCCCCTGGCTACTCGACCAAGAGGAAGGGGTGGGGGTTGGGGCTCGCGCTCGCCCGACGCATCATCGACGAGTACCACAAGGGGCGGCTCTACGTCAGTTGGTCGGAAACGGGGAAGGGGACGACGTTCGTCGTCTCGCTCCCGGTGAGCTGACGGCCGCGGGCCGACCACAGCGAACGGACCTGAACGGGCGAACTGGAAGAAGGGCGGCTTCAGATGGACGCACCGACGCGGAAGATACTCTGGGTGGACGATGAGATCGACATGCTCAAGCCGCACATCATCTTTCTCGAGCAGAAAGGGTTCGACGTCGGCACGGCTTCGGGAGGTGAGGAGGCGATCGACCGTCTGAAGGAGGGGAACTTCGATCTCGTTCTTCTCGACGAGATGATGCTGGGGATGGACGGGCTCGAGACGCTTGGGGAGATCAAGGAGTTCGACCCCTCTCTTCCGGTGGTGATGGTGACGAAGAGCGAGGAAGAGGAGTTGATGAACGACGCGCTCGGGAAGCGCATCGACGACTTCCTCATCAAGCCGGTCAAGCCGACGCAGGTCTTCCTGGCCATCAAGCGCATCCTCGATGGGCGCAGGCTCCTCCGGGACCAGCTCGCGCAGACGTACGCTCAGGAGTTCAGCGAGATCCGCTCCCGGCTCATGGGTCCTCTCGACTGGGAGGAGTGGATCCATCTCTACGTCCGGTTGGTCAACTGGGACCTCGAGCTCGACAGGTTCCGCGACCCCGGCCTCCGGCAGACACACACCGACCTGGAGCAGTCGGCGAACGTAGAGTTCGGGCGCTTCATGGTCGAGGTCTACCACGACTGGGTCAACGGCGCCGAAGGCAGCCCGCCGCTCTCGGTCGACATCTTCGAGACCCACGTCGCGCCCAGGCTCAAGGCGAAGGAGAAGGTCTACTTCGTCGTGCTCGACTGCATGCGGCTCGACCACTGGATGAGTCTCATGCCGAGTCTCGAGCCGTTCTTCAACATCACCAATCACTTCTACTACTCGATCCTCCCGACCGCGACTCCGTACTCGAGGAACGCGCTCTTCAGCGGACTCTACCCGATCGAGCTCACGAACCACTTCCCCGACCTGTGGAGGAGGAACGCGAAGAACGACTTCAGCAAGAACCGCTACGAGCGCCAGCTCATGGACATCCAGCTCAGACGGCACGGCATCCGCCTGTCGCCCGAGCACAAGTACGTGAAGATCTATGAGAAGAACGAGGCGGACAGCGTGCGCCGGCAGATGTCGTCGATGCACGATCACCAGTTCGTGTCACTCGTCTACAACTTCGTCGACATTCTCTCGCACTCGAGGTCGGAGTCCGAGATCCTCCAGGAGATCGCTCCCGACGAGCCGGCGTTCAGGTCGCTCGTCCGGTCGTGGTTCAATCACTCGGCGCTCTACCACATCATCGCCGAGATGGCGCGCCAGAAGGCGACGGTCGTCCTCACCACCGATCACGGTGCCGTGCTGGGCCGCCGTGCCGCGCTCATCCGCGGGAACCGGGAGACCTCGACCAACCTCCGGTACAAGTTCGGCAGCAACCTCGGGTGCGACGAGAAGGAGACCTTCCTGATCAAGGTGCCGTCCGAGTACAGGCTGCCGAGCGACGGGGCGAGCAAGCAGTACGCGATCGCCAAGGAAGACTACTACTTCGTCTACCCGACGGAGTTCCACCGCTACGAGCGCCAGTACAAGGGCAGCTTCCAGCACGGCGGGATCTCGCTCGAGGAGATGATCCTGCCCTGCGCCGTCATGCTCCCGAGGACATAGCGAGGGTCATGGACACGGGCTCCGAACGCTTCCGAACGTCCTCCCCGGACGAGACGCGGGAGCTCGGGCGCGCGCTCGGCGCGCTGCTCGAGCCGGGCGACCTCGTCGCCCTCACGGGCGATCTCGGGAGCGGCAAGACCGTGATGATCCAGGGGATCGCGCGGGGGCTCGGGTTCGACGGGTACGTTTCGAGTCCCTCGTTCGTCATCGTCAACGAGTACGACGGCCGCGCCCCCATCTACCACGTCGACCTCTACCGGGTCGAGGGAGCGGACTCGCTTCACGACATCGGGTACCGCGAGCTCTTCTTCGGCGACGGCGTCGCCCTCGTCGAGTGGGCCGACCGCGCGCCGGAGCTGCTCCCCGCGGAACGGCTCGAGGTCAGGATCGGGATGACAGGCCGCGACGGGCGGGTGCTCGCGATCGAGGCGCGGGGAGTTCGGGCGGCCGCGGTTCTCGGGAGGCTCGCGGCCGAGAACTGAGGCGGGATGCGGTCGAACCGCCGCACCGGAGGGACCGTGCGCGTTCTCACGATCGAGACATCGACGCCGAGCGAGGAAGTCGCCGTCGTGGACGACGGCGCCGTGCTCGCATCGGAGCGCCGGGTCGCCGGGAGAGGGCAGGCCGACGAGCTTCTTGCGGCGGTCTCGTCCGTGCTCGAGACGTCGGGAACGCCGCTCGAACGGCTCGACGCCATCGCCGTCTCGATCGGTCCTGGGAGGTTCACCGGTCTCCGCGTGGGCCTGTCGACGGCGAAGGGCCTCGCTGCGGCATCGGGCGTTCCGGTGCTGCCCGCCCCGACGCTCGAGGCCCTCGCCGGAAGCGGTGGCGTCTTCGACGGACTCGTCTGCCATCTCGTCGGGACCGTTCTGGGCGACAGGGCGACCTTCCCGTCCCCGGAGATCGATGCGCCGTCCCCTGCCGCGGTCGCCGAAGCGGCGTTCGAGGCGGCGCGCCGCCTGACCGGCGACCACCACGAGACACCGACCGACCTCGACTCGCTCGAGCCCGTCTATCTCAGGGGACTCTGAACCCGGCGGGCCCGGGACAGCGCACCGCGGCGCGGAGGGGAAGTGGCAGGTTCCGACCTCAGCATCAGACCGATGACGATGCGCGACCTGGACGGCGTCTGCCGGATCGAGAACGTCTCATTCGACACGCCGTGGTCTCGCGAGGCGTTCGAGATGGAGGTGATCAAGAGCAAGGCCGCCGTCTCGTGGATCGCCGAGAGGGAGGGAGTCCTTGTCGGCTACCTGATCTCGTGGCTCGTCGTCGACGAGCTGCACATCGGGAATGTCGCGGTCGATCCCGACGTCCGGGGCGAGGGCATCGGGGCGGCGCTCGTCGAGGCGTCGCTCGGCAGCGCGGCGGCGCGGGGCGTGACCTACGCCACCCTGGAAGTGCGCGTCTCGAACGAGCAGGCGATTGCGCTCTACGAACGATTCTCCTTCCGGGGGATCGCGATGAGAGCGAGGTACTACTCGGACACCGGAGAGGACGCGCTCGTCATGATGAGGGAACTCTCCCCGGAGGACGCGGAGTGAGCGCGAGACTCAGAGATCGGGGCGATGCGGACCGCGACGTCGCGCGCGCCGCGAAGCTCCTCGAGAAGCGCGGGATCGGAGACCCGGCGCTCGCGGTCGTCCTCGGTTCGGGCCTCTCGTCGTTCGGCGAGGGCGTGCAGGACCCTGTGGTCGTTCCGTACGCCGACGTGCCGGGCATGCCGGCGCCCGCGGTGAGCGGCCACGCGGGCTCGGTCGTGGCCGGCAGACTGGGGGACAGACAGGCGCTCGTTTTCTCCGGACGCGTGCATCACTACGAGGACCGGCCGCCGTCCGACGTGACGTTCGCGGTCAGGCTCGTCGGGAGGCTCGGCGTCCCCGTGCTCGTCGTGACGAACGCCGCCGGCGGTCTCGACCCCGGGTTCGAAGTGGGCGACCTGATGCTCATCCGCGACCAGATCTCGATGATCTCGGGACCGCGCAGGCTGACGGGCGCGCTCGCGGGGGGCACGTTCCGCATGGGGGGAGCCTACTCGGAGCGTCTTCAGGGCCTCGCCCGCGGCGCCGCGGCGGAGCGCGGCATCCGGCTCCGCGAGGGCGTATACCTGGGTTCGCTCGGTCCGACCTACGAGACCCCTGCCGAGATCGGCCTCGCGCGCATGGCTGGGGCGTCTGCGGTCGGGATGTCGACCGTTCCGGAGGTCCAGACGGCCGCCGCACGGGGCCTCGAGGTCCTCGGGATCTCCCTCGTCACGAACGTCCCGCTCCCGGGGCGCTTCCACGAGACGACCCACAAGGAGGTCCTCGCGGCGGGACGGGAGGGAGGCCGTCGTCTCCTTTCGCTCGTCTCGGGGGTCGCCGAGGGGCTATAATATGGAGGTGCGCCAGGAGGCGCGCCTGGGCCGGTCCGCCCAGACGGGCGCCGGGCCGGACGACTCGAGGAGAACCCTCGTCGGGAGGGGTTTGCGCATGGACCAGGTATCGTGGCTCAAGCGGCGTAAGCGCGGCATCAAAGAGACCAAGAAGCGGGAGATGCCCGACGGCCTCTGGCGCAAGTGCGAGGGGTGCGGCGAGATCATCTACCACAAGGAGCTCGAGCGGAACCTGTGGACCTGCAACAAGTGCGGGTACCACTTCCGGCTCCAGGCGAACCAGTACCGGGACATCCTGGTCGACGCCGGCAGCTTCGTCGAGCTCCTCACGGGGATCGAGTCGGTCGATCCGCTCGGATTCGTCGACTCGAAGAAGTACTCAGACAGGCTCGTGGCCGCGAAGAAGAAGACGGGGCACAACTCGGCGGTGCTGACGGGAAGCGGGCGGTTGGGCGGTCACCTCGCGATGCTCGCGCTCCTCGACTTCGGCTTCCTCGGCGGGAGCATGGGGTCGGTGATGGGGGAGAAGATCGCCCGGCTCACACGGATGGCGATCGAGGAACGCGTCCCGCTCATCACCCTCTCGAGCACGGGGGGCGCCCGGATGCAGGAGGGGATCCTCTCGCTCATGCAGATGGCCAAGACGAGCGCGATGCTCGCGAGGCTCCACGAGGAGGGCCTCCTGCACGTCGCGATACAGGGGCACCCGACGACCGGGGGCGTCACCGCGAGCTTCGCGTCCCTGGGGGACGTGATCGTGGCCGAGCCCGGTGCGCTCATCGGCTTCGCCGGGCCGAGGGTGATCCAGCAGACGATCCGAGAGGACCTTCCCGAGGGCTTCCAGCGCTCCGAGTTCCTGATGGAGCACGGTATGATAGACATCGTCGTGCACCGCAAGGAGCTCAAGGACGCCGTCGTCAAGGTGCTCGACTTCTTCACGAACGACGGACCGGACCGCGCGGAGGACACGCTTGGCCAGGCAAGAAAACAGGGTCTTTGATTCCTACCAGTCGTGCCTCGACTGGTTGTTCGCCAGACACAGATTCGTCATGAAGCCCGGGCTTGAGCGTGTCGAGTGGCTCCTCGCAACGGTGGGCAGCCCGCACGAGAAGTACCGGGTCGTCCACGTCGGCGGCACCAACGGCAAGGGCTCGACCTCGTGCATGATCGCCTCGATGCTCTCCGAGCACGGGGTGCGCACGGGCCTCTACACGTCGCCCCACGTTGTCGACTTCACAGAGCGCATCACGATCGACGGCAGCCGGATCGAGCCGGACCGGGTGCTCGACCTCGTCGAGAGGCTGAAGCCCGGCGCCGACGAGATCGAAGCCACGTTCTTCGAGATCGCGACGGCGGCGGCCGCGCTCTACTTCGCCGAGGAGAGCGTCGACCTGGTCGTTGCCGAGGTGGGGCTCGGCGGGCGGCTCGACGCGACGAACGCGCTCGACGCCGTCCTCTCGGTCATCACGCGGGTCGCGATCGACCACACCGAGGTGCTCGGCAGCGACACGGCGGAGATCGCCGCGGAGAAGGCCGGCATCATCAGGGAGAACGGCGTCGTCGTCTGCGGAGCGGAGGGCGTCGCGCTGGAGGTGATCCGGGGCGTGACGGCCGCGCGAAAGGCGATGTTCATCCCCGTCTTCGAAGACGCGATCGTGGGCAACCTGTCTGTCACGCCGAACGGCAACGTCTTCGACCTCTCCTACCGCATGGATTCCTACGAGAAGCTGTCGACCTCGATGCTCGGCAGGCATCAGGCCGACAACGCGATCATCGCGCTCGTCGCCCTGCACGAGCTGGAGAGGCTCGCGCTCATCGAAGTGTCCGAGTCCGCGATCAGAAGCGGGCTCGCGGACGCGTGCTGCATCGGGCGGATGCAGATCATCGACAGGCGTCCCGCCGTCGTCGCGGACGTCGCCCACAACCCGGACGGCGCCAGAGCGCTCATGGAGGGTGTCGACGAGGTCTTCGCCCCCGAACGCGTGATCGTCGTCCTGGGCATCATGGGGGACAAGGACGTCCGCGGCTTCCTCGCGGAGCTTGTCGACAACGTCGACCTCGTCATCCTGACGAGGCCCGCGGCCGCGAGAGCGGCCGATCCGGAGGAGCTGGCTGTCATCGCCGCCGACCTCGGGCTTCCGAACCGCGTCGTGCCCACCGCCGGGGCGGCGATCGAGAGCGCGCTCTCCGAGGCTCACGAAGGAGACCTTGTCTTGATCACGGGTTCCCACTACACTGTCGGCGACGTCATGACGAGCCTCGGTGTCGGGCAGCTCCTGAGACCGTAGACAGCCGGGAGGTTGAGATGGCCAACGTCGTCATGAAGGGTGTGACGAAGATCTTCGACGGCACCATCGTCGCCGTCAAGGACATGAACCTCACGGTCGAGGACCGGGAGTTCCTCGTGCTCGTGGGTCCGTCCGGCTGCGGGAAGTCGACACTGCTCAGGATGGTGGCGGGTCTCGAGGAGGTGACGGACGGGGAGATCCTGATCGACGACCGGCTGGTGAACGACGTTCCTCCGAAGGACCGCGACATCGCGATGGTCTTCCAGAACTACGCTCTCTACCCTCACATGTCGGTCTACGACAACATGGCGTTCGGGCTGAGGCTCCGTAAGTACCCGAAGGAGGAGATCGATCAGCGCGTCCGCGAGGCGGCCGACATCCTCGGGATCGGGGACCTTCTCGACCGGCGGCCGAAGGCGCTCTCCGGCGGTCAGAGGCAGCGCGTCGCCGTGGGGAGGGCGATCGTCAGGAAGCCGAAGGTGTTCCTGTTCGACGAGCCGCTCTCGAACCTCGACGCGAAGCTCAGGGTCCAGACGCGCACCGAGATCAGCAAGCTCCACGAGCGGCTCAAAGCGACGATCATCTACGTCACGCACGACCAGACCGAGGCCATGACCATGGGAAGCCGCATCGTGGTTATGAAGGACGGCGTCTCCCACCAGGTCGCCGATCCGCTCACGATCTACCAGAGGCCCGTCGACCAGTTCGTCGCGGGGTTCATCGGGAGCCCGGCGATGAACTTCATCGAGGGCAGACTCGAGCGGCAGAACGGCGGACTGACCTTCGTTTCGGGCGACTTCAACGCGGTGGTCCCCGACGCGCTCGCGCAGACGCTCGCGGCCGAGGCGGGCAAGGAGGTCGTTCTCGGCATCCGGCCCGAGGACGTCTTCGAGAGCGCCGACGCCGAGAAGCTCGGGAGCCCGGTCACAGTCCGCGCTCATCTCGACGTCATCGAGCCGATGGGCAACGAGATCTTCCTGTACTTCACTCTGGCCGGTCGGGACATGGTCGCGAGGATCGACGTCCGCGTGCCGCCCGAGGTCAACACCGACGTCGATCTCACGCTCGACCTCGCGAACGCGCACTTCTTCGACAAGGAGACCGGCCGGTCGCTCCTCCACGGCAGCGAGGAGTAGTCCCCGGTGGGCTCTTTTCTCGGAATCGACATAGGCGGAACCAACATCAAGGCCGGCCTCGTGACGGAGGACGGTTCGCTCGTCGCGTCCGGCAGCAGGCAGTGGTCCGGGGGCGACCCCGACGAGGCCGTGGCCGTCGCCACCGACCTCGCGGGCGGCCTCTCGGCGCCCGGCGCCGGGAGGCCCGTGGCCTGCGGCGTCGGCTGCGCCGGACTGGTCCTCCGTGAGACGGGTGTCGTCCTGCGCTCGCCGAATCTCCCCACCTGGAACAGCGTCCCACTCAGAAGATTGATCGAAACGTCGATCGGTCTCCCCGCGATCGTCGAGAACGACGTGAACGCGGCTGCCTACGCCGAGTACCTCCTCGGCGCGGCGCGCGGAACCACGAGCGCCGTCGTGATCGCACTCGGCACGGGAGTCGGTGGAGGGATCGTCATCGGCGGACGACTCTATCGCGGAGGGCACGGGTTCGCGGGGGAGTTCGGGCACGCGACGATCGACATCGACGGCGGCGACTGTGTGTGCGGCGGCTCCGGGTGCCTCGAGACCCTCGTGAACGCCGGGTCTATCGTGGGCCGCGCTGTGAGCGCGATCCACGCGGGCGAGGAGTCGACTCTGAGATCCCTCGCGGCCGAGCGTTCCCTCACGGCGAAGGACGTCGGAGACGCCGCGAACGGCGGAGACCGCGTGGCTCTGGCAGCCGTGGAGGCGGCAGGCCGCGCCTTCGGCGCCGGCCTCGCGAACGTCGTGCAGGTGCTCGACCCCGACGTGATCGTCGTCGGCGGGGGCGTGGCGGCGGTCGGGGAGGTGCTCCTCGGTCCGGCCCGCGCGGAGATGGCCGCGAGGACGTGCGGCCGCGAAGGGCACGAGCCCCGTCTGGTCCCGGCCGAGATGGGTGAGCTCGCGGGCGCGACCGGCGCCGCCCTCCTCGCGCGCGACGAGATCGCCAGGGGATGATGCGCGCGTAGACCCGCTCCCGAACCGGTCCTTACCGGGCATCCCGAGGCGAGTCCCTTGAAGACCTTCGGAAGACTCCTCCTCGTCCTGTTCCTGACCTGCGCGTTCGCGCACGTCTGCGCCGCGCAGGACACAGGCGGCGCGATTCCCGGTGGAGCCGTCCCCGGCGGAGCCGGGTCCGGCGCCGACCCGGACGGCTTCGTCATCACGGCCGACAGCGTCGAGGGAGAGGAGACGCCCCGGGGCCGCGTCATCTACCTTCGCGACAACGTGACCATCACGAGGGGCGGCGCGACGCTCGTCGGCGCCCTCGGGATCTACCGCGAGTACGATCGCGTCGCCACCCTCTTCGGCGACGTGCACGGCGTCGACGGCGGCACGACGATCGCCTGCGACACCCTCACCTACTACCAGAGCACCGACGTCGCCATCCTCACGGGGAACCCGTCCTACTCGGACACGACCGGCGTCACGACGGCCCGGCGCATCGAGGTCCTCCGCCGCGAGCAGATCGCGCACTGCGAGGGCGACGTCGTGGTCGTCGACCACGAGGGCACGTCGGAGCTCACGGCCGGCCGGCTCGTCTACGACTTCGAGCGCCGGGAGGCGCGGGCGTACGACTCGCCGGTGCTGACGACGGCGGGCGAGGGCGACGAACCCGACGCCACGCTCTCGGCCGACGTCATCGAGATCGCGTCGGACGGAGAGACGCTGCGCGCGTTCGGGAACGCCGTGATCCGGAGGGGCGAGATCCTCGCGCGGGCGAGGACCGCCGTCCTCACGGGCGACTCCCTCATCACGCTCGAGGGAAGCCCCGTCGTCGAGCGGGAATCCGACAGGCTGACCGGAGACACCATCCACCTGTCCGGGACGGACGGCCGGATCTCGCGTGTGATCGCGCTGGGCTCGGCGCGCACCGACTACCACATCGTGCCGAGCAGTCCCGAGGAAGAGCCGCAGCGCGGCCACGTGGCGGGCGACACCCTCACGATGTTCTTCCAGGAGGGCGAGCCCGTCCTGACGACGGTCCGCGGCCGCGCCGTGAGCGAGCATGCCATCGGGAGCGAGGGGGAGATGAACCGCGTCCAGGCGAGGGAGATCGACGTCCTCTTCTCCGACGGGGAGATCGAGCGCGCCGTCTTCCGGGGCGATGCGAGCGGTGCCTATGCGTTCGTTTCCGGCCAGAGCGCAGGCTCCCTCCGTGAGCCGGAAGAGGGATCCGTCGCGCCGGACCCCGCGCCTCCCGATCCGGGCATCCCGGAGTTCGAACCCCGGATGCCGATCGAGGAGGAGCCTCCGCCCGTGGTCGTCTCGCCTGAGGTCGTCCCGTTCGAGGAATCTCCGTTCGCCGAGAGTGAGGCTGCACAGGACGACTCGGTAGCCGTCGATGTCGTCGCGTACGCGGCCGGCCAGATCGACTACTACGTCGGCAGGAACCGGATCATCCTCTCCGGCGACACGACCGTCGAGTACAACACCACCGTCCTCACGGCCGACGAGGTGATCTTCGACCCCGACGAGCAGGTGCTCATCGCCACGGGGGCTCCGGATCTGAGGGACAGCTCGGAGCGGATCGTCGGGAACGCCCTGAGCTACGACCTCGAGACAGAGACCGGCTCCGTCTCGCACGGCATGTCGACGTTCGAGGAAGGGCTCTTCATGGGCGACGAGGTCATCCGGGAGGCCGACGGTACCCTGAGGGTACGGAACGGCGTCTTCACCACGTGCTCGGAGCCGCGTCCGCACTACCGCATCTCGTCGGGCCAGATGAAGGTCTACCTCGACGACAAGGTGGTCGCGAAGCCGATCGTCCTCTACCTGGGTGAGATCCCGGTCCTTCCGCTTCCGTTCTTCGTCTTCCCGATCAGGACGACGCGGCACTCGGGCTTCCTCATTCCGCGCATCGACATCGGGTTCAGCGAGAGCACCGGCCGGTTCGTCAAGAACTTCGGCTACTACTTCGCGCCGAGCGACTACTGGGACCTGACGCTCTGGGCCGACTTCTACGAGCAGACCAGGTGGATCACGAACGCGCTCGCGCGCTACAAGGTCCGATACAAGTACTCGGGCTCGGTCGAGGGTTCCTTCATGAACGAGTTCTCGGGCGGTGCGAGGCGCTGGGACCTCAGGCTCCGGCATCAGCAGGAGATCAACAGGAACTGGACCCTCGGTGCGACCGGTGATTTCCGCAGTGACGCCACGTACGCGAGCGACGCGAACCAGTCGATCCAGGACGTCGTCAACCGCGACATGCACTCGCAGTTCTGGGCGAGGGGGCGCTGGAGCGGCCTCTCGGTCGGCGTGACGCTCGACCGCAGGGAGGACCTCGACGAGGGCACCGTCAACTCGCTCCTGCCGAAGATCGAGGTGGCGGCTTCGCAGCGCCCGTTCGTCGCGGCGGCAGACGGACTCGCGGGACTCCGGGGGTGGCTCTCGAAGACTTCGTACAGCTGGCGGGCGTCGGGCGTGAGCGATCGCCGGGACACCCCCGACGAGGTCGTCTCACACCAGGGGATCGGTGTGGGAGGCAACCTCAAGAACGTGACGAGGCTCGCGGGGCGGCTCAACCTGACTCCGCGGTTCGACTTCCGCTGGAACGTCTACGACCGCGACAAGCTCGGTGCCGAGTTCCCCACGCGGTTCACCTACAGCGCCGGGCTCTCTACCGGGACGACGGTCTACGGGACCTTCTTCCCCAAGGTGGGGGCGCTCGAGGGGATCCGGCACATCATCGAGCCGACCGCGTCGCTCTCCTGGGTCCCGGACTTCGAGCAGTACTTCGACGAGGACGGCAGCGACATCTTCTACAGCTTCCGGGGAGGGTTCACCTCGACGCCCCGCGAGCGGAAGTCCTTCGGCCTCTCGCTCGTCAACAAGGCGCAGATCAAGTACGAGAGCGGCGGCCAGGTGAAGAAGCTTGACAACCTCCTCCGCTTCGGGCTCACGAGCTCGTACGACTTCCTCGACGAGGTGGAGCCGTGGACCGACCTCCTGGCGAACCTCGAGCTGCGGCCGGGCCGTCCGTTCTCGTTCCGCTGGAATACGCGGCACGACGTCTACGGCTGGGACCTCGAGAGCTCGAGCCTCACCGCCACGGTCAACCTGACCGGCCGGCCCGCGGTCCTGCTGCCGTCAGAGCCGGCCCTCGACCAGTCGGCCGAGATGATGAGCCCGGCCGACGAGCTCCGCCGCCAGCTGGAGACGGTCTCAGCGAGCACCCTGCTCACGTCCCGTCCGTGGGACGCGTCCCTGACCTTCCGCTACTCGAGGGGGTCCGATCCCGGAAACGCCAACTACTGGACCGAGGGCGCCGTGGCGTTCTCGCTGACCCGCAAGTGGCGGGTCAACTACGGTATCCAGTACGACCTGGATGACCAGGAGATCGCGAGCCAGGAGTTCACGGTCTACCGGGACCTCCACTGCTGGGAGGCGCAGTTCACGGGCAGGTACTTCGAAGAGGAGTGGCGTTACTACTTCCGCATCAACGTGAAGGCCCTTCCGGAGATCCAGTACGAACGCGGCGATCGGTACCTGCAGCGGCGGGTGAACTGATCCGGCTCCGTCCCGGCCGGCGCGACCGTGCCGGCGTGACCCTGTCGGAGGAACCCCGGCGATCGCTGCGTTGTCCGGTATCGCGTGACTTGCGAATCATGGCGCAGGACGTCGCCCTGGGGTCCACGTGCCCCGGAGAGCCCGATTCTAGGGCCGATTCCTATTGACAACATTTGGGACGTGTTGTAGCTTGTCGCGAATTCTAGGACGCACCGCACATCAAGAGAGGGAAGGGCGGCCATCGGCCAGAAGGAGGAGTTTGATGAACAAGGCTGAACTTGTTGAGAGGCTGGCAGACAAGGCGGAGATGTCGAACAGACAGGCCAGGGACATTGTGGACGTGCTGTTCGCGACGGATCACGGCATCATCTCAGGTGAGCTCAAGGGTAGACGCAGGGTCCAGATCACGGGGTTCGGCACGTTCAGCGCCGAGCACCGCAAGGCCCGCGACTGGAGGATCCCCGGCACGGACAAGACGAAGCACGTCGGGGAGCATCACTACCCGAAGTTCAAGGCCGGCAAGTCTCTGAAGGACTCCGTAAAATAGCGACAGTGGTTTAGGGGAGCACAAGACTCTGCGAGGGGAGCAGAGAGTCTATGACTCTCTGCTCCCCTTCGTGTGTGGGACGTACGTGGACTTGCGCGGGCGTCTCGGGACTCTCGCCCTTGAGCCACCCTTCAGACGCCGGCCGTCGACCCGGGACATCAAGGACGAGGGAAACACCATGCAGCGACTGCTCGTGAAGGTACTCAAGAAGATGCAGGAGACGCGCTATCGGGACCGGAACGGTCTCGAGTTCGTGAAGTACAGGCTCAGGGTGAAGGTCGAAGGGTCCGCCATCGGCGCGCTCTCGGTGCCGAAGGCCGTCATCGGGAAGGAGACGACGATCGGTCGCGAGGCCATGCTTCCCTGGGGCATCAAGACGCGCGATCTCATCGTCCTCGATCCCGTGGAGAGCGCGAGGGTCCTCCAGCCCCGAAAGCCCGCGGTCGATCTCGGCTGCACGGGACCGGGCCGGGTCGAGCTCAGATCCGGCGACCCCGACCGAGACGGGTACGACGAGGACGTGCTCGCGAACCAGTTCCTGGCGGCGGTCATTCAGCCGCAGCGCGGGGCGCGCCTCCTCTCGCTCAAGGACTGTTCCGGGCACGACCGCTTCGCGAGCCCATTCGAGTACATCATGGCCGGAAAGTACATCCTCCTGGGTGGGGCCGAGCCCGTGCTCTTCGAGTCGGGCTCTCCCGGAGAGATCTGGAAGTCGGAGTTCGATCGGGGCGAGCCCTCAGTGTCGGACGCCGCCGTCGAGATCGATTACTCGCGCAGGCTGAAGGAGCCGAAGGGCGTCACGATTCGCAAGAACGTGCGCGTCTCGTCCGGCTTCCCCGGGACCATCGAGCACTACACGGTGTCCTATGCCGGAAAGAAGGAGCCCGCGGAGGGGGAGACGAGCGGACAGGACAGCGGCGACGGGGTCGGTGACGGCAAGAAGAAGGAGGACCGGGCCAACGTCACGTTCGGCGTTAGGATGTCGACGCGGTCCGACGGCGATCCCGTCTCGCTCAACGTCTTCGAACTCCCCGCGGGTGGGGAGCTCGTGAGGGTGCGCTACCACCGTCCCCCGTACGGGAGACGGTGGCGCTGGCGCGACTGGCGGGACGAGCACTTCGGTCTCAAGCCCGGCTTCCTGGTGGCGCGGAACGAGGGCGACGGCCGGGCAATGGCGGTCCTCTTCGCTCCCGGAAGCGGCTGTCTCGTGGCCGTCAGGAGCGACTACCCGGGGCCGGAAGTGATGATCCGGCACGCTCCGCGGAAGGTGAAGAAGGGCGGACGGACGAGGTTCGGCCTCGCCTTTCTCATTGGGAACGATGCGGTCTCGACGAGCGCCTCGATGTTCATGGGCTCAGTCGGCCGCGGTGGGCGGGGCGGCGTTCCCGTCGCGCTGACACTCAGGACGGCGCGGCGCGTCGACGCACCGCGGGTCGCCGTCAGGACGGCGACCGGGAGAAGGTCCGCCACCCTCACGGCGGTCGACATCCCCGGCGCCGGACGCGTTCACACAAAGACGATCATGCTGCCGAGAGCGGCGTTCCCGCTGGACTGCACGGTCCGCGCGGGCAACGAGACCCTCTCGGTGCGACTGGAGGCATAGATGGGACGGATCTTCGAGCCGCTCACGGTCGGCTACGACTGGGAGATGGCGATACTCAAGGCGTCGGGGGAGAACGTCACGGAGAACGACGTCGAGCTCCTGTCCGACGATCTCAGGCGGAAGCTCCCGTGGGCCGCCCCCGGCACCGATCTCGAGCTGATCGAGAGCCGGATCGGCGCGGTCGAGAGCATCCCGGAACTCCTCAGGAAGAGCGAGAGGTTCGAGCGAGAGCTCAGGGCGCTCATCAAGAAGAAGAACTGGTACCTCCTGAGGTCGGGCGCGAGGCCGTTCGAGCGCGAGCCCGTCGGAGCGCACATCCACGTGGGCACGATCGGCGAGTGGGCCGGGGCGATCCGCATCCAGAACGCGATGGTGCCGTACGCCGCCCCGCTGGCGGCGCTCATGGCCAACAGCCCCGTCTACCGCGGGAGGGCAGGGGAGTACAAGAGCTACCGCGTCGCGTCGAACGCCGAGTGGTGCTCCGCTCCTCAGCCGCTCCTTTCTCCCATGTTCTCCCGGGCGGAGTGGGGCCGCGACGTCGACGTGAAGACAGCGTGGGGAGCGACCGTGGAGCTCAGGATCGGCGACGGGGTGAGCTCGACCAGGCTCATGTGCGAGCTTGTCGCGCTCGCGGCCGGAGTGATGTACCACGCCTCCGAGCACGAGCTCGACCGGGAGATGGCGGAAGAGGACTACCGCGCCATGATGGTCAACAGGTGGCGCGCGACGAAGTACGGTCTGCAGGCGGTCTTCCGCTGGAACGGGGAGGAACTGCCCGTCCGAACCCTGTTGACACGCATGGTCGACATGGCGCAGGATGGAATGGCGCTCCTCGACTTCGGAAAGAGCGATCTCCGCATCATCAGGAGCATGATCGCCAAGGGACAGACGCAGGCTGATTTCCAGCTCGCGGTCTTCGCGAAGGAGAAGGGCGACGCGCATCGGTTCACACGCGCGTTGGCGAACATCCAGAGGGATCCTTCGGCCTTCGAGAAGTACCTCAGGAGGGCGCCCGTCCTTCCCGACGTCGCGCCCGCGAGCCACGAGGACGAGCTGCTGTCCCGCATAGAAGTGGAGACGCCCCACACGCATCTCTTCCGGGCCACGCCGCTCTCACCGGCGCAGCTCGACATGGTTCTCGCCGGGTTCGCGAGAGACGGTCTCATCCTGGAGGGACGTGACAGCCGGGGGCTTCGGAACTACACGCGGGTCCGGTAGGAAGATCGGGATGTTTCGGTGATGCCACGGCCCGCGGACGCGAACGTGAAGCGGGGCGGCGTCCGTCGCACCACCGGATCGGCGACGCGGAAGGGAGTCACACGTGGGCGAGATCACGGGACTGCTCGATCTCCTCGGAGCCCTCTTCAGGCTCTTCGGGCTCGATCAGAGTGCGATCATGCCTGCGATCGCTCTCCTTATAGTGTTCTTCCTGTTTGCCGTCCCGATCGGGCTCCTCGCTCAGGGGCGCCGGGTGAGCACCGGCCGGGAGGCGATGGTCGGCGAGATCGGCGAGGCCGTGACCGACATCAGGCCTGAGGGACGCGTCTTCGTCAGGAGCGAGTACTGGAACGCGGTCGCCGGCGAGGAGATAGCCGCCGGGACCCGCGTCGTGGTGGAGTCGGTCGACAGGATGATCCTCACGGTCAGGCGTTTGACATAGGAGGTGGCGCATGGGTGGAATCCTCATTCTGGTAGCGGTGCTCCTCGTCCTCCTCGCGAAGGCGGTCTACATCCTGAGGGAGTACGAGCGCGGCGTGGTCTTCCGCCTCGGCCGCCTCGCGGGCGTGAAGGGCCCCGGCTTCACTCTGATCGTCCCGTTCGTCGACCGGCTCGTCAGGGTCGGACTCCGCATCATCGCGATGGACGTGCCTCCGCAGGACGTCGTGACGAAGGACAACGTCTCCGTCAAGGTGAACGCCGTCGTCTACTACCGGGTCTTCGAGCCCGACAAGGCGATCGTCGAGGTGCAGGACTACGCGTACGCGACCTCGCAGCTTGCGCAGACGACGCTCCGGAGCGTGATCGGCGCGTCCGAGCTCGACGAGCTCCTCTCCGCGAGGGAGAAGATCAACCTGGAACTTCAGGCGATCCTCGACCGCGCGACCGACAGCTGGGGCATCAAAGTGTCGGCCGTCGAGGTCAAGCACGTCGATCTCCCGGAGCAGATGCAGCGGGCGATCGCGAAGCAGGCTGAGGCGGAGCGCGAGAGGCGGGCGAAGATCATCCACGCCAACGGCGAGTTCCAGGCGTCCGAGACGCTTGCGGCCGCGGCGAAGGTCCTGGCCACGGAGCCGACCTCCATCCAGCTCAGGTTCCTCCAGACGCTCTCTGAGATCTCCGTCGAGAAGAATTCGACCATCGTGTTCCCCGTGCCGATCGACCTGATCGAGCACTTCATGAAGAAGAAGGGTGGCACCGACTAGAGGTCGTCCCGAACGGCGGTGTGCGGAGGCCGCGCGGGAAGGACGCCGGCTTCACTCCCACGGAGACTCATGATCCTGAAGGGCCTGAAGCACGAGTGGAGCTACGATCCACCCGACCCTGACCTCGTCGAGGGAATCCGCAAGGCGGCCGACGCCTCGGACGTGCTGGCCAGCGTGCTCGCGTCGAGGGGGATTTCGTCGCCGACCGATGCGGTGCGCTTCCTGCGCACCGATCCCGACTCGCTTCCAGACTCTCACCTCCTTCCGGACGCGGACCGCGTCGTCGAACGGGTGCGGGCCGCGCTCGCCGGCGGAGAGAAGATCGCCGTGCACGGGCACGACGACGCCGATGGAGTCACCGCCACTGTCATCATGGCCGAGGCCCTGCTCCAGCTTGGCGCCTCGGTCGTCTGCTACATCCCGGACAGGAGGAGCGAGGGTCACGGCATGAACCGCGCCGAGCTCGATCGGCTGTCGGCCGCCGGGGTCACGCTCGTCGTCACGGTCGACAGCTGCGTGAGCGATCGGGACGCCATCCGATACGGGAACGGGCTCGGTATCGACACGATCGTGACCGACCACCACGAGATCCCGCCGGAGCTCCCGCAGGCCGTCGCCATCGTGAATCCGAAGCTCCCGAACTCGCGCTTTCCTTACAGGTACATGGCGGGTGTCGGCGTCGCGCTCCGCGTGACCGACCTCCTGTTCGCCGAACTCGGCGGGGAGTTCGGTCCGGCCGCCGAGTCGAGGCCGTGGTACGGCCCCACCTGGCGGGACGAAGCCCTCGGACTCGCGGCGATCGGCTCGATCGCCGACAAGGTGCCGCTCACGTTCGACAACAGGACGATCGTCGTCGCGGGGACGTCGCGGATACCGCTCACCGAGCGCCCGGGTCTCCTGGCGCTGCTCGAGGAGTCGCGTCTCTCGGGCCAGGCGATCGACGCCGACGACGTCCGCAGCTCGCTCGGTGCGGCATTCGGGCGCGTCTCGGACGGGAAAGGCGGAAACTACGCGCTCGATCTTCTCCTGACGACCGACCTCGACGACGCTCGCGAACGTGCGCAGCAGCTCGCGCAGGGAAGGACGCGCTGGAGGGACACAGCATCGAGGGCGTGGAAGGACACGCAGGCCGCCATCAAGGCCGATCCGACCACGAAGGGAGCGCCGGCGCTCATCGTCGAATCGACCGTTCCGGTGGAGGTCATGGGCTACGTCACGTCACGTCTCGCCGACGACACGGGACTTCCGACGGTGCTCCTGTCGGATCTCAACGGAAACGCGATGGCCGAGGCGAGGGGGCCGACCGGTTTCAACCTGGTCGAGGCGTTCCACTCCATGTCCGAGCTCTTCCTCGGGTACGGAGGCCATCCTCGCGCGGCCGGATTCACGATGAAGAGGGAGAACTTCGCGGAGTTCCGCGACCGGATGATCGAGTACGTCAGCGCGAACCCTCCGGCGCCCGACCCCAGGTCGGTCGACGCCGAGCTTCCGTTCGACGGCGTCACGCCCGAGATCGCGCGCGAGCTCGGAATGCTCGAGCCGTTCGGGCAGAGGAATCCCCCCGCGGCGCTCGTCGCGCGGAGCGTGACCCTCGACGACTACGAAGCCGCCCGCGCGAGCGGCGTGATCTTCACGTCGACCGTGCGCCCCGGGCGCGAGCCGGTCGACGCCGTCTATCGCCTCAGGAACGACGGCGAGACGACGTTCGCCAACATCATCGACGTGATCGACGCGGAGTGACCCGGAGGACCGGACGTTGTCGGCAGCGAGTAGGGGACAGGGCACAGGGCGACTCTTCGTCGTGGCCACGCCGATCGGGAACCTGGACGACGTGTCGGCGCGGGCCATCGAGGTGCTGAACTCGGTCGCCGGCATCGCGGCCGAGGACACGCGCCGCACCCGCAAGCTCCTCGCACGCTTCTCCATCGGCACGCCGCTTCTGTCGTACCACGAGCACAACGAAGCCACGGCCGCCCGGCGGATCGTCGACCGGATCAACGATGGCTCGGACGTCGCGCTCGTCTCGGACGCCGGCACGCCGCTCGTGTCCGATCCCGGCTATCGCCTCGTCTCGCTCTGCGCGCGGGAGGGCATCGAGGTCGTCGCTGTGCCCGGCCCCTCGGCGGTGGCGGCGGCACTCTCGGTGGCCGGGCTTCCGCCGCACCCCTTCTACTTTGCGGGGTTCCTTCCCAGGAGGCAGTCGGCACGCAGACGGGCGCTCGAGTCCCTCGCCGACCTTCCCTGCACGACGGTCTTCTACGAGTCGCCGCACAGGGTCGCGAAGTCCCTTCTCGACATGCTCGAGGTGCTCGGCGACCGCCCGGCGGCGCTTGCGAGAGAGCTCACCAAGGTCCACGAGGAGGTCCTGCGGGGCTCCCTTTCGGAGCTGGCGGCCCGGGCGGGGGAGGCCCCGCTGCGGGGGGAGATGGTGATCCTCGTCGCGGGGTCAGGGAGACAGCTGGACGTGGACGGCGGGGAATCGGGGGAGGTCGAGGTGAACGACCGCCGGATTCCCTCCTGAGACCGGCCTTCGCGAGGCTTGACGGCGGCTTCCGCGGGGTGATAAGATAAAATGTTCTAGGCGGCTATCGGCAATGGGCTCATCCTGGAGCGGGCGTTCGGGTATGGCGGCGAGCGCGTTGAAGCAGAAGCTCCGGAAGTTCGTCGGTCCGCTCGCGCGTTTTCTGGCGGACGTTGGGGTTCCGCCCGATGCGATCACCGTCGCTGGTCTCGTTCTGTCGGTGCTCGCCGGGTGGAGTCTCGGGACGGGGCACTTCCCGGGCGCAGGCATCCTCCTCATCCTCGCGGGCATCTGCGACATGATGGACGGGGCCGCCGCGCGCGCCGGGAACAGGGCGACCGATACCGGCGCGTTTCTGGACTCGACGATCGATCGTTACTCGGAGATCGCGGTCCTCGCCGGAGCGCTCTACTACTACCTCGTGCGCTCGGCGGCGAGTCCGGAGACGCTGACGGCGGTGGTCGTTCTGCTTGCCCTCGCCGGCTCGCTCATGGTGAGCTACACGAGGGCGCGGGCCGAGGCCATCGGGGTGAGCTGCAAGGTCGGGCTCGCCGAGCGGCCTGAGCGTCTCGTCATTCTCATCGTCGGGGCGTTCCTCGGACCGAACGTGTTCAGAGTGGCGCTCTGGATCCTCGCGATCCTGTCGCACGTGACGGCACTGCAACGAATCCGGCACGTCCTCAAGAGCGGGAGAGCCTGAGGCGCCGGCGAACGAAACCTCTTTTTTGGGAGATCCTCCTCATGGCCAAAGACAAGAAGGTGAGAGTCGCGATCATCGGTGTCGGCAACTGCGCGTCGTCACTCGTCCAGGGCGTCGAGTACTACAAGAACGCAGCGGAGGACGAGTTCGTTCCCGGCCTCATGCACGTCAACCTCGGCGGCTACCACATCGGGGACGTGGAGTTCTCGGCGGCGATCGACATCGACAAGAACAAGGTTGGAAAGGACCTGTCGCAGGCCATCTTCACTGAGCCGAACAACACGTTCAAGTTCAGCGACGTTCCGAGCCTGGGTGTCAGGGTGGCACGGGGGATGACCCACGACGGTCTGGGGAAGTACCTCTCCGAGATCATCGAGACGGCTCCGGGATCGACAGAGGACATCGTCGAGCTCTTGAAGGACTCGAAGACGGACGTCGTAGTGAACTTCCTGCCGGTGGGGAGCGAGGAAGCGACGAAGTGGTACGTCGAGCAGATCCTCGAGGCGGGCTGCGGCTTCGTCAACGGCATCCCGGTCTTCATCGCCCGCGAGCGCTACTGGCAGCAGCGCTTCGAGAAGAAGGGACTGCCGGTGATGGGCGACGACGTCAAGTCGCAGGTCGGCGCGACGATCGTCCATCGCATCATGACCAGGCTCTTCCTGGACCGAGGCGTCAAGCTGGAGCGGACGAGCCAGCTGAACGTCGGCGGCAACACCGACTTCCTCAACATGCTTGAGCGCTCGCGACTCGAATCGAAGAAGATCTCGAAGACGAACGCCGTGACGTCTCAGCTCGACTACGACATCGGCGCGGACAACGTGCACATCGGTCCGTCCGACTACGTCCCATGGCTCACCGACAGGAAGTGGGCGTACATACGGATGGAGGGGACGACGTTCGGTGACGTTCCCCTTAATGCCGAGATGAAGCTCGAGGTCTGGGACTCGCCGAACTCCGCCGGCGTCATGATCGACGCCGTGCGTTGCATGAAGCTCGCGCTCGAGAGCGGGCTCTCGGGAGCGATCGAGGCCCCGTCCGCCTACTTCTTCAAGTCGCCGCCCACCCAGTTCCGGGACGACGACGCGCGGCACATGACCGAGGAGTTCATCGAGGAGCACTCTGGCGGGAGCGGCGGAGGGTCGAAGAACTCCGCCGGCTCCGCGGACGAGCTGGTCGAGGAGCTCTCGGTGTCGTAGAGCGGGGCGCGTCCAGGCGGGAGACCCGGACGCCCCGTCCGCGTCGAAACTGGTCAGGCCGGGCGGTGCCCGGCCTGATGCACATGGTCCCGGGTGGACCCGGGTGAGAGCCGCCGGCGAGAGACCGCCGGCCGCGTGGAGCATCTAATGACAGGTGGAGCGGCCTTCGGGCTCTTCATCACGTTCGAGGGTGTCGAGGGTTCGGGCAAGTCGACGCAGGTCGGCGCGCTCCGGTCCCATCTCGAGTCGCTGGGGGTCCCGGTGAGGGTGACTCGGGAACCGGGCGGCACTCCGCTCGGCGAGAGTCTGCGGGACATACTCCTCGATCTCGGGCAGACCGGGATGCTCCCCGAGACCGAGCTGTTCCTGTATCTCGCATCCAGGTCGGAGCACGTGGCTCAGGTCGTCCTCCCGGAACTCGAGCGGGGTGCGGTCGTCGTATCCGACAGGTACGGAGACGCGAGCGTCGCGTATCAGGGCGGAGGGCGGGAGCTTGGGGCCGAGCTGGTGGAGCCGTTGAACGATGTTGCGACGGGCGGCGTCAAACCGGATGTGACGTTCCTTCTCGACCTCGATCCGAAGGCCGGACTCGACAGGCTCGCCGGTGGCCCCGGGGGCGGACGGCCCGGGGGGCCGGACAGGATCGAGAGTGAGGCACTGACGTTTCACGAAAGGGTGCGGACGGCGTATCTCGAGGTAGCCGACCGCGACCCGTCACGTTTCGTGGTGATCGACGCGAGCCTCGACGCCTCGGAGATCACCGCCATCATCATCGCCAGGGTCGACGAGCTGCTGGCAGAGCGCGGGTAAGGGCAAAGGAAGGTCTTCCATGACACGCAGGTTCAGGCGATACGCACCGATCCTGACGGCGCTCATCGTTGGCGTCGTGCTCGGCGGCTGGGCCGTCGAGAGGGTGAGCGCCCGGAAGGACCTCTACACGTATCTCGACCTCTTCAACGACTCCCTCGCGAAGATCGAGGGGGCGTACGTCGAGGAGGTGGACCCGAAGGAGCTCATGTACGGGGCGATCCGAGGGATGCTCGACTCCCTCGATCCGTACTCGACGTTCCTCGACGAGAAGGACTTCAGCGACTTCCAGGTGACGACGGAAGGCGAGTTCGGGGGGCTGGGAATCCAGATCACCGTTCGCGACGGCGTCCTCACCGTCGTGAGTCCGATCGAGGGCACGCCCGCGTATGATCTAGGCATCCAGTCGGGCGACAGGGTCGTCGGGATCGAGGGCGAGTCGACCCGCGGAATCACGGTGGACGGGGCCGTCAAGCGGCTCCGCGGCGCCCCGGGGACACAGGTCACGATCACGATAGGGCGCGAGGGTGTCGACGACCTCCTCGAGTACACCATAACGCGCGACATCATCAAGATCGACAGCGTGCCCTATTCGTTCATGCTTGACGGCGGCGTCGGCTACGTCCGCATCTCGCGTTTCGCGAGAACGACTGCGGACGAGCTCGAGAAGGCTCTCAGCGAGCTCGAGGACCAGGGAATGAAGAGCCTGATCCTCGACGTCAGAAGCAACCCCGGCGGTCTGCTCTCGCAGGCGGTCGACGTGAGCGACATCTTCCTCGACACCGGGGAGCTTGTCGTGAGCACGAAGGGCAGGCTCAAGAACCAGAACACCGAGTACTTCGCCCGGACTGAGGCTCGGTACGATCGGGACTTCCCGATCCTCGTTCTCGTCAACGGGGGAAGCGCGAGCGCGTCGGAGATCCTCGCGGGCGCGATCCAGGACTGGGACCGCGGTGTCGTCGTCGGCACCACAAGCTTCGGCAAGGGGTCCGTCCAGACCCTGATGCGCCTCCGCCCGCTCACGAAGGAGTGCGCGATGAAGCTCACCACCGCCAAGTGGTACATCGCGAGCGGCCGCCTGATCGAGAAGCCCGAGAGGTGGGACACCGAGGACGAGGAACTCGTCGAGGGCGAGATCGAGTCCGGCGAGTCCGAGCCCGAGCGGCCCGAGTACCAGACCGCCGCCGGGAGGATCGTCTACGGCGGCGGAGGAGTGACGCCCGACATCGTGGTCGAGCCGGTGAGGCGCGCCGACATCGTCGTCGACCTCGAGAGGCGCGAGGAGTTCTTCGAGTTCGCGATCGCCTACGCCGGCCGGCATGGGTCTCCGCCAAGCGGCTACGTGATCGGCGACGGCGAGTGGGGCGAGTTCCTCGAGTTCCTCGACAGGGACGAGTTCACGTACGAGCTTGCCGATCTCGAGGCGGAGCGGACCGAGATCGAGCGGGCCATCCGGCGCGACATGGCGCGGAAGTTCGACAGCCGCGAGACGGCCTATCTCATCGCGGCGGAAGGCGACGAGCAGTTCGTGCAGACCGCGGAGTTCGCGAGGCAGTCGGCGAATCTCGACGCGCTCTTCGCGCTGGCTGAGGACCACGAGGCGGTCGTCGTCGAGTAGGAGCTCGCGCGGGACACGAATCGAACCGCCGGGGCGGCGCGCTGCGCCGCCCCGGCGCTTTCAGGCCCCATGGGGCAGCGGGAACCGCCTACTGCGTGACCTCAGGGCGGCTTCCTTGACGTCCCCGAGCGGCCGCCCCTATACTCCACTCATGCGGATAGACAGCGTCGGGCTCGACCACCCGTTCGTTCTGGCGCCCCTGGCGGGCATCACGGACAGCCCCATGAGGCGGCTCTGCCGGCGCATGGGCGCGGCGATGGTCTGGACCGAGATGGTGAGCGCGGAGGGGATCATTCGAGGAGGCGGCAAGACCTTCGACCTCCTCCGGTTCGACGCCGAGGAACGGCCGATCGCCTTCCAGATCTTCGGAGCGAATCCCGAGTCTATGGCCGCGGCCGCGGCCGCCGTCGCCGCGCTCGGGCCGGACGTTCTCGACGTCAACGCCGGCTGTCCGGCGAGGAAGGTCATCCGATCGGGCTCGGGGGCGGGTCTCATGCGGGACCTCGGACTCCTCCGTGAGATTGCCGCGGCGGTCGTCGGTGCCTCGAGCGTCCCGGTCACGTTCAAGATCAGGAGCGGCTGGGACGCGGAGACCGTGAACGCCGTCGAGGCGGCGAGGGTCCTCGAGGAGTCCGGCGTGGCGGCGGTCGCCGTCCACCCGAGGACGAAGGCACAGGGGTTCGCCGGATCGGCAGACTGGTCGGTCATCCGCGCGGTCGCGGAGGAGACCGGCATCCCCGTCATCGGGAGCGGTGACGTGAGAACGCCTGCGGACGGCCTTCGCATGATCGACGAGACCTCGTGCGACGCCGTGATGATCGGGAGGGCCGCCCTCGGCAACCCGTGGATCTTCAGGGCGTCGATCGAGCTGGCGCGGACCGGGCGCGCGCCCGACCCGCCGTCGCTCGAGGAGAAGCTCAGACTTGCGGTCGAGCACCTCGACCTCATGGTCGAGCACAAGGGTGACCGCAAGGGCGTCTTCGAGACGCGGAAGCACCTCGTCGCCTACCTCAAGAGCTTCCCGGGGGCGTCGGCGCTCCGTGCGGAGCTCGTCAGGATCGAGGAGTACGACCGCCTTCGCACGAGGCTCGAGCAGTCCGCGGACGCCGCCCGCGGAGTGGAAGGAGGGACTTCGTGACCGTCAGAGGCCGAGAGGCGGGATGTCCCGGACCGCGCTTCGCCGGGGTTCTCGCGAGGATCCTGACCGGCGTGGCGTTCGGGACCGCAGTCGTTCTCCTCGCCGCCGGGTGTTCGTTCCCGCCGAGCACGAGCGGGAGCGGCGAGGCGACGGTCGAGATCGTCTCTCACGAGGTGTCGGAGGGGGAGACGATCGCTTCGATCGCCGACGACTACTACGGCGATCGCGCGGCGGACCAGTACCTCGCGGACAAGAACGACGTCTCTCCGGAGTACGAACTCGAGCCCGGGGCCGTCCTCAACGTCCCCGTGGGGGCGAGCGACGTCGAGCGCTACAAGCGCAGGACCGAGGCGAAGATCTTCTACAATCGCGGCACGCTCCTCGCCGGACGCGGGGATCTGCAGAAGGCCGAGGAGGAGTTCCGCGCGGCGCTCAGGGCGGACCCGTCGTTCTTCGACGCCGGGTACAACCTCGGCGTCGTGCTCCTGATGTCGGGCGAGGCCTCGCGCGCCACGGCGGCGCTCGAGCGGGCAGCGTCCCTCCGTCCGAACGACCCGATGGTCCTCTTCGCGCTCGGGAGGGCGTATTTCGAGGAAGGCCGGACCGAACAGGCGATCGTCGCGTTTGGGCGGGTCCTCGACGTCGATCCCGGGAACGAGGACGCGCACTACTCCCGCGCGATCGCGCTCCTGAAGGTGGGGCGGCGTGAGGAGGGGATCATCTCGCTCGACGCGTACGTCCGACGGTTCCCCGATGGCGTGTGGGTCGACCAGGCGCGCCGGAGGCTCGAGGAGCTGGCGCGGCAGGCGGCGGAGGACGAGTGGCAAAATCGGCCCGAGTAGGCAGGAGCGACGAGTGATCGAGTTCGAAGGCGTAGGCCTGACGTACGACGGCGCGGCGCGCCCCGCCCTCTCCGCTATCGACCTGACGATACGGGACGGGGAGTCGGTCGCGGTCGTCGGCCCGAGCGGATCCGGCAAGACCAGCTTCGTCAGGCTCCTGAACGCACTCCACCTCCCGACGAGCGGCCGCGTCCTGGTCGACGGCCTCGACACGGCCGACGCCTCGAACCTGTGGAAGGTCCGCAGGCGCGTCGGCCTGATCTTCCAGAACCCCGACAACCAGCTTGTCAGCACGACGGTCGAGAGGGAGATCGCGTTCGGCATGGAGAACCTCGGCCTGCCGTCCGCCGAAATTTCGAGACGCGTCGAAGCGGCGCTCGAACGAATGGACCTCGGGAGGCTTCGCGACAGGGCGCCGCACCGGCTCTCCGGCGGCGAGAAGCAGCGAGTCGCCATCGCCGCGGTGCTCGCGATGCGGCCCGACCACCTCGCGCTCGATGAGCCGACGTCCCTGCTCGATGCGACCGGACGACACGAGGTCTGGCGCGTCCTCGAGGAACTCGGCCGCGACTCCGCGAGGACCGTCGTCCACGTCACGCAGTTCCCGGAGGAGATCGCTCTCTCGCTGAGAGTCATCGTCCTCGCCGGGGGCCGCGTGGTCTTCGACGGTTCCCCGGAGGGGCTCTTCTCTCCGGGAGGACACCTCTCCGAGTGGGGGCTCGCACGACCGCCCGCCATGGAGATCGCAGGCGAGCTCAGGAGCGCGGGGTACGAGATTCCGGCAGCTGCCGCGACCGTCGAGGCCATCGCGAGAGCGCTCCTGGCTGGGAATGGAGGCAGCCGCACTTGAGGATCGAACTCTCGTCCGTCTCGGTTACCTACGACGAGGGCATGCCCTCGCCGACCCGCGCGCTGTCGGCGGTCGATCTCACGCTCGTCGAGGGCGAGTGTGTCGCGGTGGTCGGGCCCGCGGGCTCCGGGAAGACGACGCTCCTCGAGGTCATCGCGGGCCTCACGCGTCCGAGCTCGGGGCGGGTCGTCTGGAGCCCGGACGGATCCGCGGCCGCACTCAGGACGAACGTCGGGCTCGTGCACCAGTTCCCGGAGGCGCAGTTCTTCGAGGAGACGGTCTTCGAGGACGTCGCGTTCGGCCCGAAGCGGCAGGGGTTGAGTCCCGTCGAGGTACACGAGCGCGTCTCGGCCGCTCTGGCCCGGGTGGGGCTTCCACCCGAGGAGTTCGGCGAGAGGGCTCCGCTGTCGCTGTCGGCGGGGGAGAAGCGGCGCGGGGCCATCGCGGCGATCCTGGCGCTCGGCCGGCCGTTCCTCCTTCTCGACGAGCCGACGGCCGGACTCGATCCGGCCACGCGCGGGCGCATTGCGGCCCTGATAGCGAACGAGGTGGAGGCCGGACGCGGTGTCGCCGTCGTCACTCACGACCTCGCGCTCGCGGCGGGACTCGCCTCCCGCACGCTCGTGATGTCCGAGGGATCGATCCTGGCCGATCGCGAGACGACGTCGGTCTTCTGCGACGACGCGCTCCTCGGCCGAATCGGCCTCGAGCCGCCACCCCGCTACGCGCTCGTTGCGGAGCTCAGGCGCGAGGATCCGGAGATGGCGGCGGAGATCGGGCGCCTGCTGGGAGCGCCGCTTGCGGAGCCGAGGGCGTGATGTTAGGCTCGTAACCTCGGGATCGTTCGAGTTCACGGAGTCGACACGGGGGTGACAATGAAGGTGCGCACGAAGGCGCGGGTGATGGACGCCGACGACGTCCGGCGCGCGATCATCCGGATCGCCCACGAGATCCTCGAGAGGAACAGCGGCCTGGACAACCTGGCCCTGATCGGGATTCAAACGAGGGGCTCGGATCTCGCCGGGCGGATAGCCGGCGCGATCGAGAGCATCGAAGGCGAACGCGTTCCGGTCGGCGTCCTCGACATCACACTCTACCGCGATGATCTCCAGACCATCGCCGAACAGCCCGTCGTGAACGAGAGCCGCATCCCGTTCGATGTCCAGGGCAAGACGCTCGTGCTCGTCGACGACGTCCTCTATACCGGCCGCACCGTGCGCGCGGCCCTCGATGAGATCATCGACTTCGGGCGACCGAGGTCGGTGCAGCTTGCCGTCATGATCGATCGGGGGCATCGCGAGCTCCCGATCCGCGCCGACTACGTGGGGAAGAACGTCCCGACATCCGAGACTGAAGCGATCGCCATGAAGATCGTGGAGAAGGACGGGACCGATGAGGTCCTGATCCAGACGATCGAACCGTAACAGCGGGGACGGACCTCCCGCCCGGGGCACCGTGCCCCTCTTCCGAGCCTCCGGAGGAGTCACCAGACCCGTGTCGAAGCGAACCTGCATCCTGCTTCTCGCGCTCCTCGCGTCTCTCTCCTTTCCCGGCTGTGTGTACTACAACACGTTCTACCACGCGGAGATTGCCTCCGAGGAAGCGGCGGCTCTGAGGAAAGAGCGGCCTCCCGATTCCCGGCCGTCATCGACGGAGAGCGAGCTCTACGAGCGGGTCATCGAGAAAGCGGGCTGGGTCGTCCGGAAGCACCCGACCTCCGAGTGGGCCGACGACGCGCTTCTCCTCATGGGAACCGCGCTCTACCACCAGGGAAAGCTCGAGAGCGCCGAGCAGCGCCTGACCGAGCTGATCACGACCTACCCCGACAGCGATCTCCGGATCGACGCGGAGTACATGCTCGCGGCCGTCAAGCTCGCCAAGGGGAGCGCGGGCTCGGCTGAGCAGCTGCTTCTCGCGATCGCAACGGCGGATCCTCCACACGAGCTTTCCGACGATGCGCTCGTCCTGATCGGGGAGACCCTCCGCGCACGCGGTCAGTACGGGGACGCTGCCGAGGTGTACGTCGACGCTCTCGAGCGGTTCCCCGACAGCGACCTCCGCGCCAGGGCGCACTACTACGCGGCAGAGAACTACATGGAGATCGGCGACCTGCCGTCGGCGGTGCGGCACTTCGCCGAGGCCGCGACCGACCGAGGCAGCACCAGCATCCTCTTCGATGCGAGGATGCGGATGGCGGAGGCCGGCATCGAGCTCGGCCAGTTCGAAACCTCCCTCGAGGTCATAGACGATCTCGAGGCCAGGACCGACGACAGGGACAACCTCGACAAGGTCCTCCTCCTGAGGGGCAAGGCCTACGAGACCATGGGCGACCTCCCGGGGGCGATCGATACGTACGAGAAGGTCGTCGCCGACCATGAGCGGTCGCCTGCGGCGGCGGAGGCGTACTATCGGATCGGCCTGATCCAGCTGGATTCCATGGAGAACCTCGACCAGGCGAAGCAGTTCTTCGACAGGGCGAGGGAAGAGGCGCCCCGGAGCGAGGCGGGCATGCTCGCGCTCGAGCTTGCGAGAGAGATCGAGGAGTTGCAGAGGTATCTCGCCATCATTGCTGAGGCCGAAGCGGTCTCCGAGGGCGGGGAGGCAATCGAGGGTGGTCCGGCTCCCGAGAGTGAGACCGCGCCCGGAGGCGAGGTCTCACTCGAGGGCGCAGAGCTGTCCGAGCGCGAGCGGGTGGAAGGCGAGGCCGGTGCCGTCTCCGTCGTCGATACGACGCACTTGGACGAGCCGCCGATGTCGCTCCCCGGAGAGGCCGGCGAGACGATTCAGGCTGATCTCGACACACTCGTCGCGACCGGTCCTCCAGCGGGCGATTTTGCCGCGGGCGCCTCCGCCACGACCGGCGCCCCCGGTGACGCGCCCGCCGACGAAGGCTCCGCCGAGGACATCGTCGCCAACGCCCGATTCCATGTCGCCGAGGCCTACCTCTTCGGTCTCGGGGATCACGAGAACGCCCTGGAGCAGTACCACACGGTCGTGGAGGAGCACCCCGAGAGCGCAGAAGCACCGAGTGCGGCGTTCGCCATCGCGTGGACGCTCGAGAACGTGACCGAGGACTCGCTGGCAGCTGAAGGGGCGTACCGGGTGGTCGTCGACGAGTTCCCGATGAGTGAACAGGCGGTCGCCGCGCGGGAGTGGCTCGGTCTTCCGCCGCTCATCGTGGAAGAGGAGATCGCGGCCGAGGAGTTCGGACCGGCTCCGCCTCCTGACTCGCTCGTCACGAGGGAGGAAGCTCCGCCTGGAAGTTCGCCGGAGCCGGAGACAGGGGACGAGGGGCCACCTGCCGAGGGGCCACCTGCCGAGGGGCCACCTGCCGAGGGGCCACCTGCCGAGGGGCCACCTGCCGAGGCGCCACCTGTCGAGGCATCACCTGC
>JALGVN010000314.1 GCA_025774645.1 bacterium | reverse complement strand
TCCTCTTGCGCGGTCTGCAGGCAGGCCGGAAACCGGCCGCCTGACCGGATTGTGGGAAGGAGTGGTCCGTGGCGGGCATGCCTCTCTCGAACCTCAGACGTGAGCTCAGCCTCCTCGACATCTTCTGCATCGCCTCCGGTGCGATGATCAGCTCGGGGCTCTTCGTGCTCCCGGGCATCGCGTTCGCTGTGACGGGGCCGTCGGTCATCATCGCGTACTTCTTCGCGGGGGTCCTCGCGATCCCCGCGCTCTTCAGCAAGAGCGAGCTCTCGACCGCCATGCCGAAGGCAGGCGGCTCGTATTTCTTCATCGAGCGAAGCCTGGGCGGCGCCTTCGGCACTGTAGGTGGCATGGCGGCCTGGTTCTCCCTCACGTTCAAGACCGCGTTCGCGCTCCTCGGTATGGGGTCGTTCGCGATCCTCGTCTTCCCCGAGATTACACCGCTACAGATCAAGCTCCTGGCGGTCGGGCTCGGCGTTATCTTCATGCTTCTGAACCTCGTAGGTGCGAAGCACGCGGGCCGGCTCCAGTCGACGCTCGTCGTGGCTCTCCTCGCGGTTCTCGTCTACTATGTTGCGCGCGGCATGCCCGCAATCCAGGTCGAGCGCTACGTCCCGTTCCTCCCGGAAGGCGGAGGAGCTCTCTTCGCGACTGCCGGGCTTGTGCTGGTTTCCTACGGAGGCCTCACGAAAGCGGCGAGCGTCGCTGAGGAGGCACGGAACCCCGGCCGCAACATCCCGCTCGGGATGACCCTCGCGTTCGTCGTCGTCACGATCGTCTACGTCGCCGTGATCTTCACGACGGTGGGTGTCCTCGACGGCTCTGTCCTCGCCGGATCCCGAACGCCGCTCTCGACGGCGGCCGGCGCGTTCATGGGAGACTACGGGATCGTCCTCCTCGCGATCGCCGCTCTCCTCGCCTTCGTCACGACGGGGAACGCCGGCATTCTGTCCGCGTCGCGCACGCCGATGGCGATGAGCCGCGACGGACTCCTGCCCGGGTTCCTGGGGAGGGTGAACCGGAGGTTCGGGACGCCCGAGTACGGCATTCTCGTGACGGGTATCTTCATGATCCTCGCGATCTTGTTCCTTGATCTGGTGACGCTCGTCAAGGTCGCATCGACCATGAAGATCATCCTCTTCGCGCTCGTGAACCTCGCCGTCATCATGATGCGCGAGAGCCGCATCCAGCACTACCGGCCGACGTTCCGGTCTCCGTTCTACCCGTGGGTCCAGGGCGCCGGCATCATCCTCTACGGTCTCCTGATCTTCAAGATGGGGGCGCTCCCTCTCGTGATCACGGCGGTCTTCTTCGGCGCGAGCCTCCTCTGGTACTTCGTGTACGTCGGTGCGAGCGAGAGGCGAGAGTCTGCGCTCATCCAGGTCGTCCGGAGGATCACAGACCGCGAGCTCGCCCCATCGGCCCCCGCGCTCGAGAACGAGCTGCGCGAGATCCTGAAGGAGCGCGACGAGATCGTCGAGGATCGGTTCGACGAGCTCATCGCCGAGAGCCCGATTCTCGACCGGGCGGGGAGGGAGTCCGTCTGGGACTTCTTCCGCGCCATCTCGAAGACGCTCGCCCCGGTGCTCCGGATGGACGACGAGAGGGTCTACGATCTTCTCGTCGAGCGCGAGAAGGAGTCGACGACCGCGCTCCGCCCGGGGCTTGCGATCCCCCACATCGTTGTCGAGGGGGAGGGAGTCTTCGGCATCCTCCTCGCACGGTCGAAGGAGGGGATCGTCTTTTCCGAGGAGGCGCCTCCCGTCCACGCGGTCTTCGTGCTGATGGGCTCCCGGGACGAGCGCAACTACCACCTGCGCGCGCTCATGCACATCGCGCAGATCACGCGCGACCCAGGCTTCGACGAACGCTGGCGCGCGGCGACGAGCCCGGAGCAGCTCAGGAACATCATCCTTCTCGGCGAACGGCGTCGCGACACGGTCGACCAGAAGGAGTCGAGTTGATCGAGCTCGACCGCGCTCGCTTCGGCGACGTCCGCCCCTTCTTCCTCGGACACCGGCAGTACTCTCCCGCACTCGCGGCACTCGAGGGGACGCTCCCGGGGCGGGTCTTCGCGGACTCCGCCGAGAACCCCCGGGTTGCGATCGTGTGGGCGCTCACGTGGTGGGCGTATGTCGAGGGGCGCGCGGATTCGGTCACCGATCTCGCGGGACAGTTGAGCGCGTTTCTGCGCGAGGTTGCGATGCCGGGAGCGCGGGAACTCGGCATGAACTGGTTCGAGCTCTACGTGCCGAACGAGGGTAGCTGGATGGAGGAGAGCGAGCAGATGTTCGGGGCTCTCGGGGCCTCCGAGGCTCCCGGACTGAAGACGGATCGCCACTTCGAGACGACCTACGTGCTCGACAGAGAGACGTTCCGAGCGGCGCTCCCGGCCCTCGATGCTCCCGCCGGCGTGACGGTCGAGTACGTGGACGTACCGCTCCTGCCCACACGCGCGCGGGGTGCGTCGAGCATTCCGGACGAGTTCAAACCGATGACGGCGCCCGCGTACCGGCTCGTTGTCGATGAACGTGTGGCAGCGCTGTGCAAGGGGTACGCGACGGCGGTGTGCGCTGCGCTCATCGAACACACCATCGAGCACGGGCTCGAACCGCTCTGGGAGACGACCGAGCGGAACGAGCCGTCGCAGAAGGTCGCCGCGAAGCTCGGGTATGTACCCGACG
>JALGVN010000076.1 GCA_025774645.1 bacterium | reverse complement strand
TCGTACGCGTGGTTGATGATCTCGCGGAGGCGGAACTCCTGGTAGGCGCGGAGCTCACTCGGATCGGAGCGCTCGGACTCCTCGAGGAACTCGGCGAGCTCGTCGTACTCCGGGCCGAAACGGTCCCGGCGAGTGTACCGTCCGTACCAGTCGACGAGAGCCTTCTGGATGATGAACGGGAGGTGCTTGTAGGTCTTCCGTGCCGCGTTCCACATGAGTCCGACATACTCCCGGGGCGGGGTCTCTGCAAGAGCCGGGCGCTGCCGCGGCTCGCGATCACAGACACCACGGTACGAGAAGCAGGACCCCGAGGTCAACAGACGGCCATCTGGCTGTTTACGGGTGTGTGCACCACTGGTAGCATGCGAAAACTGAGGACACTACGAGGAAACGGCCGTTCCGGTCCAGAATGGGGAGGGTACCGTGAAGCGTTTCGGGGAGTTCTTCAAGTCGGCACTCATCGGCGGGTTCTTCGTGATACTGCCGATCGCGCTCCTGATCTTCCTCCTCCAGGAGGCCTTCGATTCCCTGGCGGCGATCATGGCGCCGATCGTCGACGTCATCCCCATCGAGGAGATCGCGGGCGTGAAGTTCGCCACCGCGTTCGGGATCGCGGTCCTTCTCGTGCTCTGCTTCCTGGCGGGGGCGGCCACCCGGACGACGCCGGGCAGACGCCTGAGCGGGTGGTTTGATGAGAAGGTCCTCGGCCGCATACCCGCCTACGGCGTACTCAAGACCCTGACGCAGCAGATCGCGGGGCAGGACGCCGAGGGGAAGTTCACGCCGGCGGTCGCGATACTGACGGAAGACATCCATGACCTCGCGTACATCGTCGAGGAGCACGATGACGAGTTCGTCACGGTGCTCCTCCCGAACGCTCCGATGGGAATGACCGGGCAGATACGATTCCTGAAGAAGAAGAACGTCCGGAAGATCGACGCCTCGTTCACCGACGTCCTCGACAGCATGACCTTCTGGGGCGAAGGCTCGGCGAAGCTGTTCAGGTCGTAACCCGGCCGCGCTGGTCGTGCGATCGGGATCAACGCGGCGGGTCGGCGCCGGGCGGGCACATGCGCGCCACCGTCAGCGGAACATCGCCTTGATCGAGCCCCAGGACTGCGTCTCGACGGGGGCCGTGCACTCGCCGCAGCCCTGCTCGTGCGCGCCTATCAGAACGCCGGCTCCGTTGTTGCCCGGCAGGCAGTACGAGTTCGAACAGAGATCGAGACCGCCAAGGAGGAGATCGCAGAAAAGCGGGTCGAGGTCCGAGTTGTCCCTCTGAGTCTCCTGGCCCGCGATCGCTCCGATCCAGTCGCCGCCCTCGTTCCCGGAGACCACGGACGTCGTGAGCGTCGCGGAGGAACCCGGCTCACAGAACACCGCGTCGCCTGCCTCACTGAACGCGATGATGGTGTTCTCGACCGGGAGGCTCGTGTTCCCGCCGACCGCGACTCCACCACCACCCACACGCCCGAGTCCGCTGTTCAGCGTCATGGTACAGCCGAGGATGCTGGTGCCCGGGCAGTCGAAGAGCGCGACCGCGCCCCCGTATTGACCGGCGGTGTTCCCGTAGAACTCGCAGTCCAGGTAGACGCCGGACGAAGCCTCCGCCGACATCCCCCCGCCAAACGCGGCCGTGTTGCCGGTGAAGCGGCAGTTCTCGACTCCGACGTCGCTGTCCTCCATCGTCAGGCCGCCGCCCGCGGCCGTGGCCGTGTTCCCCTCGAAGTCGCAGTCGGTGACCGACGTGACGTCGTCGTTGTCGAGCAGGACTCCGCCGCCCGCCTCGGCCACGTTCCCGGTGAAGGTGCAGACGTAGATGCTGCTTATGACGGGATCCCAGACGTAGACCCCACCTCCCCACTGCGCCTGGTTCCCGTCGAACGGGCATTGAACGACGGTGACCTCGCACTTCTCGTCCCAGCAGAGACCGCCACCGCAGTACTCGCTCGTGTTGCCGGTGAATGCACAGCCGGTGAACGTGACCTTGGCGTAGTCCCAGCAGTAGGCTCCCCCACCGTACGAGTCGCCGGTGATTACCTCGTTCTCGGTGAACGTGCAGTTCGTGACCGCGGTCGTTCCGGGCTCGTGATAGAAAGCGGCCCCGCCCCCCCACCGCGCCTGGTTTCCGTGGAAGTTGCAGTCGGTGACGCTGCCGCCGGCTCGCCAGAAGGTGAGTCCGCCACCGGAGTTGACGGCACCGTTGAACTGGAAGTCGCAGTCGAAGATGACGGGGTCGCCTCCGTCGCAGCCGAGGGCGCCGCCCTCGACGTTGGCGAAGTTCTCGTAGAAGCTGCAGTGCTGGATCGTGACGTCGCTGTCGTACGTGTAGACCGCCGCGGCCCAGTCGTCCACGGCGTTCGTGAACGTGATGCCGGAGATCACGGTACCGCCGGCCCCATCGACGCTGAGGATCTGGTGTGCCTGGGAGCCGTCGATCGTGACACAGGTCGGGTCGTCGGTCTCGCTCATGAGGGTGATGGGGATCTCGATCAGAAGATCGTGCTCGAAGTAGGTGTCGCAGGCGATCATCACGGTGTCGCCGGACGAGGCGGCGCCGATGCCGGCGGCGATCGTACCCTCGTCGCCGGGGACGTGGATGATGGCCGCAATGGACACGACGGGGATCGCGAGGGCGACCAGGATGACAACGATGAGGACAACGCGGGCACGCGTGATCGGTCGCATGGTGTCTCCTCCAGCGGGGTGAGAGGAACAGCGTGAAGTCTGATGGAGTCGCCGCAAGCCGGGGCGGCGTTCGGCAACCTACCTGTACAGCCCCTTGATCGCTCCCCACGTGGAGAGCTCGACCGGCGACGTCGGCCGCTCGAGGGGCGGGTCGTAGGTCGTGACGATGATGGTGTGCCACTCACCGGGCGTCGGTCCGGGTGGCCTCTCCTCGTCGAGGTCGGTGGTGCACTGGAGGATGTAGTCGCCCGCGCCCGTCTGCTTCCAGTTGACCCCGATGACGTGCCCGAACTCGTCGCTCTGCGGCTCGTCGCGGTCGGCGATGCCGAACTCGACACTGTGAAACGACGCGGCTGCTGCGACGTGCCCGTCGATCTCGATCTGGAAGCCCTGGCTCCAATCGAAGTGATCGAACGAGTAGAGCCCGCTGTCGTGCCAGTTGTCGCCCGACGTCATGAGACACGGGAGCGGGAGCCCGAAGTCCTCGAGGATGTGCGGAGTCGGCGAGCCGTAGGTGCCCCAGAACCCGGTGTCGAGCGCTGCGAACTCGTCCGTACGTACGAAGGCGCCGCCGTTGGCGTACACGAAGACGTTGTCGTAGAGCCCGGAGCGGTCGTTGTTCCCGCTCGACCCGCTCCGCCCGGCGATCTTGATCGGTCTGGCGGACGGCTGGACCGAGCTCGGCAGCTCGGCCACGAGGACGTCGTCGAGCCAGAAGTAGACGCTGATCGTCGGAGGGCTCGGAGCCGACGAGATGCGGATCCGGTGCCACTCCCCCGGCGTTGGGGCCTCCGCGTACACGGTCCCGACGTCGGTGTTGCACTGGAGGTAGTAGTCGCCCGAGCCCGACGTCTTCCAGTTGACGCCGATGACGTGGCCGAACTGCTCGTCCTCCGGAACGTCGCGGTCGGCGATGCCGAACTCCGCGCCGTGATACGCGGCCGCCTCGTCGACCAGAACGTCGGCCTCGAACACGAAGCCGCCGCTCCAGTCGAACGTCTGGAGCGAGAAGAGGCCGCTGTCGTTCCAGTTGTCGCCGGCGGTCATGAGGCAGGGCTCGGAAAGTCCGAAGTCCGTGAGAAGATGTGACTCGGGGGAACCGTACTGACCCCAATATCCCGTGTCGAGGACGTCGAAGGGGTCGTCGCAGATGACGGTGCGCCCGTCGATCTCGACGTACACGTTGTCGTAGAGGCCTGAGCGCTCGAACGTTCCGTCGCCTCCGCTCCGTCCCGCTACCTTGATGGGTCTCGCGGTGGGCGGCGTGCCGCTCGGAATCTCGGCGACGAGCTCGCCGTCGACGTGGAAGAGGATGATCTCGGCGGACGCGGACGCCGCGATCAGGAAAACAGACACCAGCGCCACGCCCGTCGCCGCTGTCGATCGTCTCATGGTGACCTCACCTCCAGTCCCACGCACCTGCCTCCGGCGTCCGGGCCCCATGGCTCCGCCAGGTTGGGGCGCCGCGGGGGAACCGTTGGTCCGAGACACCATGCGAGGACGAGCATGCCGTCTCCCGTGGATTCGGGGAGTGTCGAACGGCATCAGTAGATTGCCATGTTATCGACTGACAGTCAACAGGTGAGCGCGGTCCATCCGCCGGTGGCTACGCCGCCCTTTGGGGCGGGGATCCAGCGGGACGCTAGCGGATGAGATCGAACATGCGATCGAAGCGCGGGCGTTTGAGCTTGCCGTCCCAGGACCAGTAGATGACGACGGCCTTCCCCTTGAGGAGGTCGGTGTCGAGGAACCCCCAGTCCCTGCTGTCGGCGCTCCAGTTCCTGTTGTCGCCCATCATGAAGAGCGACCCCTCGGGGACTTTGACCGGACCGAAGTTCGACCAGCGCGGGGTGGGCGGCTTGAGCTTGATGTGCTCCTCCTCCACCGGCTCGTCGTTCACGTAGAGGACGTTGTTCTTGAGCTCGAGGATGTCCCCGGCCACGCCGACGCAGCGCTTCACGTAGTTCTCCTTCTTCGCGCGTGGATCGGGATTGGGGTACTCGAACACGATGACGTCGCCGCGCCCCGGCGCGCGGATGCCGCGGACGTGGACGTCGGTGAACGGAACCCGGATTCCGTAGATGAACTTGTTGACGATGAGGAAGTCGCCGACGAGCAGTGTGTCCTCCATCGAACCCGAGGGAATCCTGAACGTCTGCACGACGAACGCACGGAGGATCAGCGCCAGAACGACAGCCGTCACGACCGTCTCGACGAAGTCCCTGAAGTAGTCCTTCTGTTTCCCGGACCGTCTGCGACGCTGCGCCTTCTTCGCCATCTTGTTCTTCCTCCCTCGTCCGTTCGTCGTGTTCTTCTGAGTGCTTCGAGCGGATCAGAACCTGACAACCACCGCGAGCCTCACCCCGTCCGTCATCCCGCCCGGGCCACCGGCCAGTTCGCCCTCGAGCCGCGGGGACGCCGGATCGTCGAAGCCCGCGAGGTGCGCGTCGACGTACGCGTCGGCGATTCCGTAGATCGCCGCGACGATCATCCACCACAGGAGATTCTGCCGCGTGTCGAAGTGCTTCGAGTACTGATCGAAGTACTTCTCGTCGCCGGTCTCCTCGTACAGGTGGTAGTTGTAGCGCGTCCTCCGATCCTCGAGTATGAGGCGCGCGATGAGAAACGACTCGATCGCGCCGATGATGAGGCTCTTCGTCTCCTTCCCGTTCAGGAGCTGTCCCAGACCGGGGTAGAGCCCCGACGCCAGCCCCGCCTGGAACCCCGTCGGCTGCCCGAACGCCGTGTACCGGATGCCTCCACCGGTGACCGCGGTCTGCCCGACCGGCTCGGTCTCCTGGGCGAGACACCGCACGGGACCGAGGGCCGCGAAGACTCCCACCAGCATCACGCACGCGGCGATCGCTCGGCGCGACCTCAAATCGCGTGCCCCCTTACGCCCTTCGGCTCGAGCGGACGCACCGTGAGTTCGTGCGACTCGCCGTCCTCGCCGTCCCACAGGCGGACCCCGACGGCCTCGTCGCGGGCGGTGTCGGCGTACCGCGCAACGACGCGCGCGGCGGTCTCGTGATCGTCCCGTCCCGGCTTCCCCGAGAGCACACCGACGGGCCCCCTCCGGTCGATTACCTTCACGAAGAGCGCGCCCGGCGGCTTCGCTCCGAAAAGCGCCTCGTTCTCACCGTGGTTCCTCCCCACGGTGAGCTTCGCGTCCTTCGAGATCCTGAACTGGCGGCCGACCGCCAGGAGCTTCACGGCCTGGATGTCGAGCTGTTCGTGCTCGATCAGGTCCCGGACGCCGCGGGCGTAGTTCTCGTCGGTGAGGAGACACCCTCCCGCCGGCGACGCGTAGCGCGTGATCCCGAACTTGTTCGCGAGCTCCATCTGCGGCTTTCTCGTCCGTCCGTGGAGCCCGAGGAGCTTCTCCCGGTCGACCCAGCCCCGCTCCTCGGGGACCGTCGGCGGAAGGAGCCTCGCGGAGAGCGGTCTCAGGAGCAGCCCCTTCAGGGTCGACTCCCTCTCGACCGCCTGCAGGCCGAAGCGCATCTGCGACTTCGGGCGCTGCCCGACGACCTCGCCGGTCACGACGAACGACGCTCCCAGTTCCTCCATCCGCGCCGCGGCCATCCTCAGCATGAGACCGTGGCAGTCGATGCACGGGTTGACGTGCCTCCCGAATCCGTGCTTCGGCGACGCGATGATCTTGAGGATCTCCTCCGAGAAGTCGATGACGACGAGCTCGATGCCCGCCTCCTCGGCCGAGCGCTTGGCGGAGATCGCGTCGAAGAACGGGGAGATGAAGCTCACCCCGATGACCTCGACCCCCTGCTCTGTGAGGAGCCGCGCGGCGAGGATGCTGTCCAGACCACCCGAGAGGAGCGCGAGCGCCTTCACTCTTTGGACACCCCCTCAGGAGACACAGGTTTGGCGGGAATGTGTGGGAATCGAACCCACCTCGGACGGGGTCAGCCGCCCAACATAAGGGTTTGAAGCCCTCGGGGCCCACCAGGACCCATCCACTCCCGCTCTCGCTCGATTCCGCTGCCGCGCCGGGAATCCCGGCGCTACTTCAGACAGACGGCGTGCGTGCCCCTTGAGAGGACGCGCCCCACAGCGGGCGCCGGAGCGTGCCCTTTCGCGGAGAAGGCCGTCTGGAAATCGCTCACCCGCTCCTCCGGAAGCGCCACCAGGAGCCCCCCGGAGGTCTGCGGATCGTATACTAGCTCGACCGCGTGGCTGTCGAGATCCGGGCTCGCGGAGAGGAACCGCCCGTAGTACTCGCGGTTCGTGGCGAGCCCGCCGGGGACGAACCCCTCGCGGAGCGTCTCGAGCGCTCCGTCGATGAGAGGGACGCATCCGAGCTCGATCTCCAGGGTGACGCCGCTCCCGTCAGCCATCTCGACCGCGTGGCCGGCGAGTCCGAATCCCGTCACGTCCGTCGCCGCCGTCGCGCCGGCCTCGACCATCGCTTCCGCGGCGTCGCGGTTCAGTTCAGCCATGAGCTCCGTGATCTCCGCGAGCTTCGCGGCGCCGAGCTTCTCGTTCTTGAGGGCCGTCGTGAGAACGCCGACGCCGATCGGCTTCGTGAGCACAAGGACGTCGCCGGGGTTTGCGCCTGCGTTCGCGACGACCCGACCGGGATCGATCGTGCCGACGACGGAACACCCGAACTTGAGTTCCTTGTCCTTCACGGTGTGGCCGCCTATCACGACGGCACCCGCCTCCGCCACCTTCTCCTGACCGCCCCTGAGGATGCCGAGCATGACGTCGGGCGACAGGTCCTCTTCAGGGAAACAGAGCACGTTCAGAACCGCGAGCGGGCGCCCCCCCATCGCGTAGACGTCCGAGAGCGCGTTCGCCGCGGAGATCCGGCCGTAGTCGACGGGATCGTCGACGATCGGCGTGAAGAAGTCGATCGTGAGAACGAGGGCCGAGCCGTCGTCCATGAGATAGATCCCGGCGTCGTCCACCGTGTTCGACGAGATGAGCACGCGTGGATCATCGACTTTGGCGAGCCGGTCGAGCACGTAGCGCAGGTCCTCCGGACCCAGCTTCGACGCTCAGCCGGCGCACTCCACAAACTGCGTCAGCCTGGGAGTACCCTTGCTCACGCGATTCCCTCCCCGAGCGCCCCTATTCGACGGTGACGCTCTTCGCGAGGTTCCGGGGCTGGTCGACGTGGCAGCCTCGCTCGACTGCCACGTAATACGCAAGGAGCTGCAGCGGGATGACGGACAGGATCGGCGTGAGGTGCGGCAGCGTCCGCGGAATCTCGATCACGTCGTCCGCCATCTTCTCGACCTGATCGTCGCCCTCGGAGGTGATCGCGACGATCCTGCCGCCGCGCGCCTTCACTTCCTGCATGTTCGAGAGAATCTTCTCGTAGAAGGCGTCCTGCGGCGCGATCACGACGACGGGCATGCGCTCGTCGATGAGCGCGATCGGCCCGTGCTTCATCTCGGCGGCTGGATACCCCTCGGCGTGGATGTACGAAATCTCCTTGAGCTTGAGCGCGCCCTCGAGCGCGACCGGGAAGTTGTAGCCCCGGCCGAGGTAGAGGAAGTTCGAGTGCTTGGCGTAGCGCTTCCCGATCTCCCTGATGCTCTCGTGGCGCGAGAGGATCTCGGCAATCTGACCGGGGATCGCCTCCATCGCCCGCACGATCTGGCGACCCTCGGTGACGGAGATGTCGCGGCTCCGCCCGAGCATGAGCGCCATCGCCGCGAGCACCGTGAGCTGAGACGTGAACGCCTTCGTCGACGCGACGCCGATCTCGAGGCCCGCGTGCGTGTAGATGCCGCCGTCGCTCTGCCGGGCGATCGTGGACCCGACGACGTTGACGATGCCGATGACGGTCGCCCCACGGCGCTGCGCCTCGGTCATGGCGGCGAGGGTGTCGAGGGTCTCGCCGGACTGGCTGATGACGATCACGATGTCGCCGGGATTGATGACCGGATTCCTGTAGCGGAACTCCGAGGCGTACTCGACTTCGGCCGAGATGCGGGCGAGATCCTCGATCATGTACTCGCCGATGAGAGCGGAGTGCCACGAGGTCCCGCACGCGATGATGATGACGCGCTCCGCGTTCTGGAGCGCGCGGCGGTGGTCGCGAAGCCCTCCGAGAATGGCGTCCCCGGCGGCCGTGATGAGACGCCCTCTCATGGCGTCCATGACCGTTCGCTCCTGCTCGAAGATCTCCTTGAGCATGAAGTGCGGGAACCCGTTCTTCTCGATCCTGTCGATGTTCCAGGTGATCTTCTCGACGTTCTTCGTGATGTCCTCGTTCTCGAGTGTCGTGGTGGAGAACCCGTCCGGAGTCGCCACGACCATCTCGAGATCGTCGAGGTAGACGACGTCCCTCGTGTGCCTGACGAGCGCGGCGACGTCGGACGCGACGTAGTAGGCGTCGGAGCCGATGCCCACCACGAGCGGGCTTCCGTTCCGCGCTCCGACGAGCTTCCCGGGCTCGTTGGCGCAGATGACGGCAATCCCGTAGGCGCCCTGCACGCCGGCGAACGCCGCGCGGACGGCGGCTTCGAGGTTGCCGTCGTAGTGCTCCGAAATGAGGTTCGCGAGGACCTCGGTGTCAGTCTCGGAGCGAAACGTGTACCCCTTCGCTTCGAGCGACCGCCTGAGGGCGTTGTAGTTCTCGACGATGCCGTTGTGCACAAGGGCGATCTTCCCCGTCGCGTCGGTATGGGGATGAGCGTTCAGCTCGGACGGTACGCCGTGGGTCGCCCATCGGGTGTGACCGACCCCCGTCGGGCCTTCGAGCGGGTGCTCTTCGACGAGCGCCTGGAGCATGTCGATCTTCCCCGCCACCCTCCGGATGGCAAGTTCGCCGCCCCGCTCGACGGCGGCGACGCCGGCAGAGTCGTACCCCCGGTA
>JALGVN010000075.1 GCA_025774645.1 bacterium | reverse complement strand
AGCGCCGTCCCAGCCGGTGGCTGGGAGACCGGAGGGAATCCCCCACTCCCAGATCCCAGCCCCCTCGCAGAGCTCGGTCGTGAACCCGCCCGCGCTCACTCCGAAGTCGATCTCGTAGCAGGCGTAGTCGACCGGGCAGCACTCCGCCGCCGCGCACTCGCACTCCTCGCAGCTCACCGAGAGCGTGTACTCGCATTCGGCTCCTCCGTACCCGTCAACGACGATGTAGTAGGTTCCCGGCCCGAGACACTGGGTCTCGGCGAGCGTGTTGCCAAACGCCAGGCAGTCGGCCTCGTTACAGGAGCCGAGGATGAAGACGTCGAGATCGCAGGCCATCTCGGAGAGCTCGGCGGTGACCGCGTAGCACACGGGCGCGTCGAGCACGAGCTCGTAGACGACCTCCCCGCCGGTCTCGAGCCACCCGACGCACGAGTAGGACTCGACGTTGCCGGCAACGCCCACGTTCGTGCCGGTGACGACGTCGTAGCACGAGATCGGGATCGCGTCGGCGCAGTCGAGGAGCGACCTCGACCACCACTGTGGCTGGACGAAGTGCTTCTCCTTCTCGGCGACGGCTTCGGTGCCGGCGCTCAGCATGAGCACGACGACCAGAAGCACAACGGCAGTTCTCATCTCGGTCCTCCTGCGAGTCGGTTCCGTGGCGGCGGGTGGCCTGCCGTCGGCGGGCACCCGTTCCCCGGTCTCGTCCCGCTCCCCCACGCTCCTACTTGTAGAGCGACTTGATGGAACCCCACGTCCGGTCTTCAGTCGGCGAGACGTTGTGGCCTCCGATTTTGACCCACTCGATGTACCAGCCGACGTACGACGTGGAAGCATCGGCTCCAAAGTCGAATCCGATCAGCACGTCCTTGCCGGCGTACTCGCTCAGGTCGAAGCAGTCCATCACGAAGCCGTGTGCCTGCCCGTGGCCCGTGAAGATAGGCTGGTCGGCGATGCACGCCGCGCCGGTGCTCGCCCCGATGTCGTCGTATCCAAGCGCGGGCGTGATGAGCTCCCAGGTCGTCCCGCCGTCGATCGAGATCTTCACGTTCCCGCCGTCGTAACGGGCCTCAGTGTCGTAGTAGTGGCAGAGTTCGAGACACCAGCAGTCGCCGCTGATGGCGAACGGACCCAGGATGGCCCTCTCGCCGCACGACGTGTAGGCTCCCCCGAGGAACGTCCCGAGGATGTTCGTGACTTCCTTGCCCTCGCAGGCGATGTCCGGTATGGAACCCTCGAGCGGCATCCCCCACTCCCAGCATGACCCTCCGCCCTCGCAGGTCTCGGTCGTGTAGTCGGCCCTGTCGAGGTTGAAGTCGAACTCGTTGCAGTGGAAGACCATCGGGGCGCACGGAGGCTCGGGGCAGTCGCAGATCACGCATTCGACCTCGAGCTCGAAGGCCCCCTCGGCGCCGTTGTATCCGTCGACGACCACGTAGAACGTCCCGGGCTCGACGCACGGGCTCGTTGCGGAGACGTCGCCCCACGCCAGGCAGTCGTTCTCGTCGCAGCTTCCCATGATGAACACGTCGAGATCGGCCGTGGTGTTCAGGAGCGTCGCCGTGATCGAGTAGCACACCCGCTCGATGACGAACTCGTAGACGACTTCCCCGCCGCCCTCGTGCCACGACGTGCAGCCGTAGAAGGTGTCGTTGTTAGGGGCGCCGGTGTTGTCTCCGACGACCACGCCGGCGCAGTTCAGTCCGGGCGAGATAGTGCAGTCGAGGAGCCCGCGCGTCGGAGCGGACCACCCTTCGGGGCTCTTCACGGGCTTGGCGGCGGACGCCGCCGTCGCGATCCCGAGGACGAGCACGAGCACCGCAAGTGCTGTTGCCGGTCGCATCCTTCACTCCTCCTTCTGGGGAGAGCTTCCCTGTTCGATCAGTGATGCAGCAGGCGGCGCGTCCAGTTCGGGAGCGCGAGCACCCCGCACGGCACCCGTCCGCGCAGGCGGAACGGCCGCCGGGCCACCGGCGCCCTCGTTCGTGAGCCCGCCCTCGAGCCCGGATGCGGCCTCAAGAGGGCTTCTGGGCACGCCCTTCCGCAGTGAACAGTGCAACGAGCGTGCCAGCCGTGCGGTGTGAGAGGGGGTTTGCCGGATGGAATCAGGGGAAGATTGCGAACTCGGGAAGGGTGACGGGCGGGGCGGTTGTGGCGGCGTGGACGCCGCCCGCCCCCGAGTCTTTCGCTGGCCGAGCTCGACCTCGAGCGTGAGGATCTCGTGCGGGCCGAGCTCGACGACCGCCTCCCGGCCGGTGGAGAGCGGGAGCGCCTCTCTGCGAGCCTCGAGGAGGTCTGTTCTCCACGCCGCCCGGACCGGCAGGCCGAACGCCAGACGCTCCTCGACGGGCTCAGAGTACGGGTTCCAGAGCCGGATCACGAGGGTCTGCCGCTCGTCGTGCCTCTTGATCGCGCTCGCCAGCGCGCGCCCGTTCCTCGTCTCGACGAGTCCCCGACCCGCGGGGACGAGGCCCTGGACGACGCCCTGGGTGCTTGGCAGCGGGGTCCGGTAGCGCTGCGAGAGCCACGGGATTCGCGCGGAGAGATGGTCTCCCTCGTAGAGCGCGAGCGCGTACTTGAAGCGGTGCTCGCCCGGGCACTGCGCACCGGGCGTGTGGAGCGTGGGGCCCGCGTTCGAGAACCGGCGCGTCGGGAAGTCGTCGCGCGAGAGCCACCCGACCGCGCGGAGGAGCGTGAGCGAGAGCGTCACGTCCCCGCCTGGGCCGCGCGTCGGCTCGATCTCGGGGAGCCCCCGGACGAAGAGCGCGAACCCGCGCTCGGCGTCCTCGACCAGCGAGAAGCCCTGCTGCGGTCGCGTCCCCGCGGGAGGCTGAACCCAGTCCTCCCCCACGTTCTCCGTGATCGGACGCCGGTTGAGGTAGAAGTGGCCGTCGGAGACGAGGGAGTCTGACTCGATCGCGGTAGGGAACTCGACGCGCAGACGGTGATCGAGCGCGCGGTTGTCGAAGTGGAGCTCGACCTCGATGAGCTTGCTCCCCTGAACGAGCCGCACCCGTGTCCGAGCCGCGCAGGCGACGCGGTCGGACGATCTCGAGGAACGGTCCGGCGCGATCGACGCCGGGAGCCTGAGCGCGAACTCCGCCTCGATCTCTCCGGCGAGACCTCCGCCCTCCAGGACCCGGACCGCTCCGACAGCTCCCGCCGACCGCGCGTCCGACGTGACCGTCTCGGAGCGGGGACACGGCGAGTAGTCGTACTCGTCCCCCACGTCCTCGGTGTCTTCGAAGCGGTTCAGACCCTCGAGCGTTCTGCCCGAGGCTCTCTCGAGGACGTCGAACGTGCCGTCGCCGTGGAGGCGGACGCGGTAGTGCTCGTTCTCGATGGTGTCGCCGTCCACGACGACACCCGGACTCCGCCCCGCGCCGGTCTCCGCGGGCGCGCCCGCGCAGTCGGTGCCGCGCGTCCTCAGGAAGTAGTTCGCGTGTCCGACGGCCGGGACGTCGCGCGCGAGGAACCTCACGGTCAGGAAGCGGTCTGCCCCCTTGCGCGCGTCGCCTTCCCTGACGATCCGGTCGGCGAAGAGGTCCAGGTAGTCCTGCAGCCTGTCCCGCTGCTCCCCGAAGAACGGCTGGGTCCGGTAGTCGATTCCCCAGAAGCGTTCGAGGTACTTCCTGTCGACGACCTCGAAGGGGACCGGGGTCCCCCTCTCGTCGACGAGAGCGAGCTGCTCTCCAGGATCGCACCGCGGCTCGAGGATGACGATGCGCTCGACCACCTCGCTCCGGCGGAACGGGAGCGGGTTCGCGACCGAGATCACGGTCTCGCAATCCCCCTCGGCCGTCTCGCCGAACGACGGCGCGATCCGCTCGAGGAAGCGTCGCAGAATCTGGTCGGACGTGTCGTTGACTCCCCTGAACCGCGGGACCATCTCGTCGTGAACCTCGTCGACGCTGCAGCCGCAGATGGAGTCGTGGGGGTGGTTCTTGAGGAGGAGCTTCCACGCGTAGCCGATCTGGCCGTTCGGGTAGTCTCCGCCGAGTATGAAGTGCGCGTACGAGGACAGCGGCTCGACGTAGTTCGAGAGGAGCGCCTGTGCGGTGTCGTTCAGCTGTTTGAGGTACATCCTCGCCGACCAGACCCCCGAGAGGATGTGGTAGTACTTGCCGCGCGCGAGCTCGCCCGTGAACGTCCCGAGCTCGGGGTCGTCTGCCCTGAGGGCGTCGATGAAGTCGTCGAACCCGGCGTGGCGGAACTCCGTCTCCGGGAACGCCTCGCGGAGTGCGGCGAGCACGGCCGTGAGGTCCCGCTGCGGCGGGAGGTGGTCGCTCCCGTTGTTCAGGAGCCAGACGTCCGTGTTGGAGCGGGCTGCCATGCTCTCGAAGATCGCCCTGACCTTCTCGACCGCGAGCGCCGGCACGATCTCTCTCGTCGTGAGGGCGTACCAGTGCTCCGGGTAACCGAGCCCCGCGGCGTTCACGTACCCGCCGCACTGGTTGACCGCGAGCACCTCGCTCCCGTCCGGTCCACGCCAGAGGTACTCGAGCCCCGTCTCGTCGAGCTCGTCGCCGTTCCCCCTCATGTAGATGAACGAACCGATCCCGGCGCCCCTCAGGATCTGGGGCATCTGGGCGACGTGCCCGAACGAGTCGGGAATGTACCCGACCTTCTGGACCGGGCCGAACGCGCCCGCCACCCTGTGTCCGATCACGAGGCTGCGGACGAGCGACTCCCCGCTCACGAGGAACTCGTCCGGGAGCACGTACCAGGGTCCGACGGACAGCGCGCCCTCCTCGACGAGGCGTCTCACGCGTTCCCCGTCCTCCGGACGCACCTCGAGGTAGTCCTCGAGAACGATCGCCTGGCCGTCGAGGACGAAGTGCCGGAACTCCTCCTCGTTCTCGAGGCGATCGAGAGCGAGACTCACGGTGTCGACGAGCATCACGCGGAAGCGGTGGTACGACAGGTACCACTCGCGGTCCCAGTGCGTGTGGGAGACGATGTAGCAGATCCTCGGTACCGACGGCACGTGGCCTCCTACCGGCATCGGTCGGCGCCCCGCGTCTCTTCGCAGGCTGAGAGGAGATCCCCGATCGTGGTCGTCGCGAGCCCGATGCACGTGTCGGCGGCGCCGTAGTAGACGCGGACGTGAGCGCCGGGCGGCGCAAATCCCTCCGAGTCCGTCTCCTCGACGATCATCCCTCCAGGGAACACGACGTTCGGGACCTGCCCGACGAGCTCGTACCGCTCGCGCGGTTCGAGGATGTTGTCGCGGCTCCTGGCGAGGACGCGCGAGGGATCCTCGAGCGCGAGGAGAACGACGCCCACCTGGTAGATGCTCACGCTCCCGAAGTGCGTCGCGATGCCGTGGTAGAGGTGGAGCCAGCCGTCGCGCGTCTTCACCGGCGGAGGACCGGATCCGACCAGCTCGTCCCAGTAGTGGCGCCGCCCCTCCATGACGGGTCCGATCGTCTTCCACGACACGAGGTCGTCCGACTCCGAGAGCATGATCGTCGAGCCGGACGTCGAGCCGCCCTCGAGCGGAGCGAGGTTCGGCCGGTCGAGGCGAACGAACCGCCCGCCGAGCTTCTCGGGGAAGAGAACGCCGTTGCGGACGTCGGGCCCCTCCCCCACGCCGAGGAAATCGAACGTCTCGAAGTCGTCCGTTTTCGCCGTCCCGAGCCGGCAGCCGCCGTCCGTGTCCATCGCCACCATTACGAAGAACGTCGACCCGATCCGCGTGATCCGCGGATCGTAGACGTGGTAGACGGTTCCTTCGACGTTCTCGATCCCGCGGAGCTCGACCGGCTTCGGCTCGATCTCGAAGACCGCTCCGTCCGCGCTCGACGCCATCACGAGGTGCGTCTCGCGGCCCCGCGTCTGGACGCGGAGCATCAGGTGGTACCGCCCGTCGCGCTTGACGGCGCCCGGGTTGAAGACCGACGTCACGTCGACCATCGCGGGCGGGACGTCCGGGACGTCCTCGCGGGTCAGGATCGGGTTCCGGGGACTTCGCTTCAGGGCCACGATCACTCCTCCCAGCCGACGAGGTGGCTCGAGACGCGCCAGTATCCGAGATGGTCGCTCTCGTCCCTCGGGCGGACGTTCTCCACGCTGAACCGGACGACGTGCTTCCCCGGAGTCAGGTGGTCGGTGAGATCGAGGACGACAGGCGGGACCCAGTCGCCCGGACACCAGCCGCTGCGGCTGTAGTCCGACGACCACCGCCCGTCCGACCACCGGCGGGTGTAGGGGTTCACGGCCCTGAACTCCCGGCAGTCGTCACGCCACGGCCTGAACCGGTAGACGACGGTCCCGTCGACCGAGATGACGTTGTCCTTGCTCACGAACTCGTCGTCGTCCCGTCCGTCCGTGCAGTGACCCGAGACGAGGTAGTGCATCAGGACCCTGCCGACGCCTTCGGGGACCTCCACCTCGGCCTCGAGCGGGCCGTCGCGCATGAGCTCCTCGGTCACGTTCTGTTCGTAGACGAGCCCAGTCCCCCACACCGGGTTCTCGTTGGACTCGCCGGGATGCTCCGGCACGCCCACGGACTCGAACGCAAGCTCGAAGCTCATCTTCCACGCCGGCGAGAGCCACGTGTCGATGAACCCCTTGAACGTGACCGGCCCCTCGAGAAGCGGCACGAGATGCGAGACGTCGACCTCGTGTTCGGTCACCCCGCCGTACGAGGTCACGAATTTCACGATCTCGACGTCCGCCATGCCGGGAATCGCGACCCGGACGTTCCCCGCCCGGTCCCACGGGTCGTGCACGCTCGTCTCGTCCTTGGGGATCGGCTCGATCCTCAGGCGCGCCGTGATCCTGATCATGTCGCCGAGCGGGACGAGCTCGACGTCCCTCGCGATCACACGTCCGTTGTCCTCGGATCGGACGTCGGCAGCCGCGAACGTGTCGGGGTTCGCCGGCAGGAAGTGGATGGCGTTCGCGTCGAACACGCGGAGCGTCGTCGGCTCCCCGGTCGCGCAGACGCCCGTCCCCGCGCAGAGGACGAGCAGGATCGCGCATGCCCCGACGCTGCGCGTTCCGACACTGCGCCCCCCGGCACCTCCTGTCCCGACGCCGCTCACCGTGACTGCCCTGTCCATGCTGCCCCCTATTCCGTGTCGTCCTCGTGGACCACCATGCCGTCGTCGGCCGCGTCGCGCTTCATGACGGAGAGCCTTCTGAACATGTCCCTGATGTCTCGAAAACCCCCGATCGTGAACCAGACGATCACGAGGATCGAGAAGACGACCTGGACGTAGAAGTACTTCCTCCAGAAGGACGTCCACGCGGAGTCCGGGACGTCGTGCCGCAGGTTGTGGATCGTCCCGACGACGAAGATCGTGAACCAGACGGCGGTGTGGATGTAGGTAGCTATGTAGATCGCCCTGTCGGCGCGCGTGAACTCCTTCCCCATGCCGAGCAGCCGCCAGCCTCTCGACGGCGCGGCGTTCACCACCTTCGTCTCGTCGGCGACGGCGTACTTCCCACGGTGGAGGAGCTTGTCGAAATCCGCGACCTGCCTCTTCCCGAGGAGCGACACGAGGACGTAGAGGAGAGTCGAGGCGCCCATCGCGACGGCCCAGTACTGCTGGCCGTTGATGAAGTAGAGCCACCTGGCCGTCTCCCACCCGAGCTGGCCGAGCCTCGTGAGGTTCAGGTCGACCGGTCCGGCGTAGAACATCGCTTCCGGCAGCCGGTGGATGAGGATGCCTCCCACGGCGACCGTCGATCCGGTGATGAGGGCGGTCCACGCCGCGGCGGCCGTGCCCCGTTTCCAGTAGAGCCCGCCGATGATGACGGCGCCCGACCCGCCGGCGAAGATGGCGCCCGTGATGGCGAAGAAGAGGAAGATGTACTCGCTCTGCTGGAAGAGCAGGCTGAAGAAGAAGATGAAGACCGCCACGCCCAGGATCGAGAGCTTCAGGAGCCGCAGGTGCTGCTTCTCGGTGAAGGGCTTCTTCCTGAAGGGCATGACGACGTCCTGGATCAGGATGCTGCCCCAGGAGTGGAGGTACGTGTCGTGCGTGCTGATGAACGCCGCGAGCATGACCGCGGCGAACGCCCCGATCAGACCGACCGGGAGGATCTTCGTGAGGACCACCGGCCCCCTGAGCTGGCTCTGGACGGCCTCGGACCCGGCGCTCGCGATCGTGGTCTGGACCGACTCGGCGATGCCCGCGAAGTCGGGGTGGTGCATCACCGTGTAGATGATGATGGGCACGAACAGGATGAAGAGCCCCTGCGGGAACCCCTTCCAGTTCCCGAGCACTCCCGCCATCTTCGCCTCGTGGGCGCTCCTCGCGGACGTGTTGTAGGCCTGCGTCCCCTGCCACGACATGGCGCCGTAGATGACCCCGAAGATGCCGATCACGAAGTACACGAGGTTGAAGTCCTCGACGTGACCGGTCTTGAACGGATTGATGAGCGACGCGTCTTGAGGAGCGCTCTCGAGCGCAGAGATGATCTGCGTCCAGTCGACCTGGGTGAAGAGGTAGAGGACGATCGCGACGAAGACGATGTTGACGAAGAGTCCCTGCGCGAAGTCGGTGACGATGACCGCGATCTGTCCACCCGAGAACACGAAGAAGAGCGCGAGCCCGAGGAGGACGATCATCACGAGCGGGAACGTCGGGATCGCGAGCGCCCCGACCGCGAGCGTCTGCGGCAGGCCGCAGAAGTAGATGAAGAAGCGCGCCCCGACCGCCGGGAAGATTCCGAAGTTGATGAGCCCCGAGAGGAACGCGACGAGCCCGGCGAAGATGCGGAACTTCCTGCTGTACCTACGCTCGAAGTACTCGGCGAGCGTGAGCGACCTCGTGCTCCTGAACCGGTAGATGACCCAGCCCGAGACCGTGAGGATGAGGATCACGACGCTCATCGTGAACCCCCACCACGTCATCGAGAACCCGGCGATGTAGTTCATCTCGAGGAGCCCGACGATGGTGATCGCGCCGAGACCCGCGATCCCCGACGCGATGCTCACCGCGTAGCGTCCGGCGGTGCGTCCCGCGGCGAGGAAGTCGGCGACGCTCCTCATGTAGTTCCGCGACAGGAGGACGCCGAAGATCATCACCGCGAGGACGCCAAGGAGGATTCCCCAGTCGACGGGGGCCATGTTCATCGATCGGTCTCCTCGCGTGCGGTCGGGCGCGCCGTGCGCCAGAGGCGGCCGTCGTGCGAGATGTGGATCGTCGTTCCGTCCCGGGCGAAGACCCGGGCCTCGAACATGCTCGGGGTCACGGCGATCTCAGGGGGCCAGCTCGTCGGGAGACCGGGGATCTTCGTGCCGAGGCCGAGTTTCGCGGCGTCAGTGGTGAACGAGCCCTCAGCGGAGAGGTGTTCCCTCTCTCTATAATAGAGGAGGCGGAGCGCCCGCTCAGCAGGTTTCAGCCAGTCGTCGGCCGCGAGCTTGGGAGTCTCCGGGGCGGCCTCGCTCCTCGAGAAGCGCACGTACCCCCACATCTCGGGGTAGTGCATGTTGATGAGCCCCTGGCGCGACCACACCCAGTTGTCCTCCGGGAGCGGTCGTCCGGTCTCGCGGTCGGTGAGCTTCACGTACCCGCCGTCCCGGATCTCGGTCTGCCACTCGA
>JALGVN010000313.1 GCA_025774645.1 bacterium | reverse complement strand
TTCGAGGAACGCTTCTACGCCGAGCGAGGCGTCGACGCCGAGTTCGTCGGACACCCGCTTCTCGAGGAGCCGGGCATCGCGTCCGTCCCCCAGCCGAAAACGTCGCTCGGCGATCCGCCCGTTCTCGGGCTTCTTCCCGGCAGCCGCCGGAACGAGATCGCGCTCCACCTTCCGCCGATGCTCGCCGCCGCCAGGATCCTCCGCGCCGACCTCGGTCGGCTCGACGTCCGTCTCGGACGCGCGCCCGGCATCGACGACGCCATGCTCCGGGAGGCCGGCGGCCCGGTGGACGGAGACGTCGACGTGTGCGAGCACGATCGGACGCACGAGCTCGTGCGCGGAGCGACGGCCCTGCTCGTCTCGTCCGGGACGGCGACGCTCGAGGCCGCGTGTCTCGGGACGCCGATGGTGGTCCTGTACCGGATGGCCCGTCTCTCTTACCTCGCAGGACGCGCACTCGTCCGGATCCCCGACATCGGCCTCGTGAACGTGGTCGCCGGGGAGAGGATCGTCCCCGAGCTCGTCCAGGGTGACGTAACCGGCGAGAACCTCGCCCGGGAGGTGCGGCCCTTCCTCACGGACCGTCACCTCCTCGAGCGGACGTCCAGGCGGCTCCTCGAGGTGAGGGGCGGGCTGGGTGAACCCGGAGCGAGCGACCGCGTCGCGAAGATCGCGCTTGAGATGCTCGAGCCGAGTCCACGGGAGGGCAAATGATGGCGGAGGCGCGCCCGAGTCTCTCGCTCGGTGACAGGTTCCTCGTCGGCGCCGCGGGCGCCGCCGGGCCTGTCCTCGTGAAGCTGCTCGGCTCGACGTGGCGGATTACCGTCACGCGCCAGGAGATCGTCGAGCGCGCGCGTGAACCCGGCAAGGGTGTCATCTACGCGTTCTGGCACGGGTTCCTTCTGCCGCTCGAATACGTCTACCGCGGATCGAACATCCACGTCCTTTCGTCGTGGCACCGCGACGGCGAGATCTCGGCGCGGCTGATGACGAGCCTTGGCTACGGCGTCGTCAGGGGCTCCACCAGCCGCGGGTCGACGAGGGGGCTCATGCGCATGCTCGGCAAGGCCGTCGACGGCTTCGACCTTGCCATCACGCCCGACGGACCTCGCGGTCCCGCGCACACGGTGTCGCGTGGGATCTTCTACCTCTCGGAGAAATCTGGTGCGCCGATCGTCCCGGCCGCCGCCGGAGCCTCCCGCGCGAAGCACTTGTCGAGTTGGGACAGCTTCATGGTCCCGCTCCCGTTCGCCCGGCTCGTCGTCGCGTACGGAGAACCGCTCAGAACGACGGCGGACGAGCCGTTCGAAGAGAAGGCCGCGAGGCTCAAGGCGAGCCTCGACCGGCTGAGCGAGGAGGCGGCCGCGCTCGCCGGGGATTGACGCCGATGCCGGCGCCTGACGCCGCCGGCCAAGGACGCCGGAATACGAGGGGGCCATCCGTTGTCGTATCGGTTGTACAGGGTTCTCACGAGCGCCCTCTATCCCGTGGCCGCGGGATGGGCGGCACTTCACCGCGGACCGGCCCGCGAGGAATGGGCGGAGCGCATGGGGCGTCTTCCGCGCGCTCCCGGGGGCGGCATCTGGATCCACGCCGCGTCGGTCGGTGAGCTCGTCGCGGCGGGACCGCTCGTGCGCGCCCTGGCGTCGGGAGGCGAGAGGGTCCTTCTCACCGTCGTCACGCCGAGCGGGAGAAGGGTCGCGGAAGGCTCGCTCGACGAGCACGCGACGCTCTCGTTCGCGCCCCTCGATTTCGTCCCCTCCGTGAGGCGCGCGCTCGAACTCGTGAGCCCGCGAGCGCTCCTTCTCGTGGAGACGGAGCTCTGGCCGAACCTGATCGCGGAGGCCGCTCGGGCGGGGGTCGTCGTCGGCGTCGTCAACGGGCGGCTCTCCGAGAGGAGCGCCAGGCGGTACGCGCTCTCGGGGTCGCCGCTCCGCGGGGCGGCCGATCTCGTCTCGTTCGTCGCGTGCCAGTCCGGACGTGACCGGAGCCGTTTCCTCCGCGTCGGGTTTCCGGAGGAGAGGGTCAAGATCGCGGGGAACACGAAGTTCGACGCGCTCCCGCGGCCGCTGCCGGAAGAGGAGAGGCGCACGCTCCGGGCGTCTCTCGGGATTCCGGACGGGAGTCCCGTGGTCGTGTTCGGAAGCGTGCGGCCGCTCGAGGAGGAGCCGGTCGCGAACGCGACCGAGCAGGTGCTCTCCCGGATCGCGGACGCGCACGTCGTCGTGGCACCCAGACACTTGGACCGGGCGCCGCCGCTGGTGAGCGCCCTGGACGCAGCGGGCGTGCGATCGGTGCGGCGCTCGGATCCCGGTTCGGGCCGTCCGGCGGAGAGCCGCACGGTCGTGCTCGACACCACGGGCGAGCTCTCGAGGGTCTACGCGATCGCGGACGTGGCGTTCGTCGGTGGGAGCCTCGGGCCGTACGGGGGACACAACCCGCTCGAGCCCGCGGCGCACGGCGTCCCGGTTCTGTTCGGCCCGCACACCGAGAGCTGCCGGGATTCGGCGGAGCGGCTCCTGGCAGCCGGAGGGGGATCGGTCGTCGGTCCGAACGAGCTGACCGGGGTGATCGTCGGCCTTCTTGAAGATGCGGCGGCGCGTGAGGCGATGGCGTCGGGCGCGCTGGCCGCGGTGGAGTCGGCCAGGGGCGCAACCGGGCGCATCCTGGGAGTGCTCGAGAGCGCGGGGGTGATCGAGAG
>JALGVN010000074.1 GCA_025774645.1 bacterium | reverse complement strand
GCGGAAGGTGGAGCGCGATCTCGTTCCGGCGGCTGCCGGGAAGAAGCCCGAGAACGGGGGGATCGCCGAGCGACGTTTTCGGCTGGGGGACGGACGCGATGCCCGGCTCCTCGAGGAGCGGGTGTCCGACGAACTCGGCTTCGACGCCTCGCTCAGCGTAGAAGCGTTCCTCGAACGGCAGAACGACCGCCATGCGGTCGACGCGCCTGGCGATCTTCTCAACGCGTCCCTCGCCCCAGGCCCAGACCTGTGGGCTTATGTAGTAGAGCACGCTGACGCCCTCCGCTTTGAGGCGCCGCGCGAGCATGAGGTTGAAGCCGGGATAGTCGATCAGGATGGCGAGCCGGGTGCGGCGCTCGCGCACGGTCGCGACGAGGTCGCGCATCGCGCGCCTGAGGCGCGGAAGGAGCCTCGCCACCTCAACCAGTCCGACGACGGCGAAGTCGTCCGCGTGGAAGGCGAGGTCCATACCGGCCTCACCCATCCGGTCCCCGCCGACGCCGTAGACGCTCAGGTGCGGCGCGAGCTCGCGAAGCCTCGCGACGACCTTCGAGCCGTGGAGGTCGCCTGACGCCTCCCCCGCAACAACGAGTACCGAGTCGTTCGCTGGGGTCATCGCGCTGTCCCCCCGTGCCGGGCGGCGCGGGGTGTCGCTGCCGGCCACGTCACTTCGGGCCGATCTGCCTGAGTATCTCGAGAGCGACCTCGAGCGCCTTGAGGCCGTCCTCACCGTCCACGGGAGGCCGTCCTCCCGTCTCGACGGCGTTCAGGAACGACTCGAGCTCGAGCATCAGGGAGTCCGCGCCGTCCATCACGGGCTCCTCGAACGCCACGATGTCCTCGAGACCGCCATCGATCTGTCCGGTCGCGATCTTGAGGAGCGTCTCGGGCGGTACGTCCTTCCTGCGAAAGATCTGCGTCTGGGGCTTCATGCAGTCGACCGAGACGTAGGCATCGTGCTGGAAGAAGCGGATCTTCCTCATCCTCTCCCTCGACACCCTGCTCGCGGTCACGTTCGCCACGCAGCCGTCGGCGAACTTGAGCCTCGCGTTCGCGATGTCGATCGACGAAGAGAGGACCGGCACGCCCATGGCGTCGATCGACTCGACCGGCGAGTCGACCGCCGACAGGATGAGATCAATGTCGTGGATCATCAGGTCGAGCACGACCGCGACGTCGGTGCCCCTGGGAACGAAGATCCCGAGGCGGTGGGCTTCGACGAACATCGGCTTCGACAGCACCGAGAGAGCGGCCCGCATCGCCGGGTTGAATCGCTCGATGTGTCCGACCTGGATCTTGAGACCAGCCTCGGCCGCGGCGCGGACGAGATCGCGCGCCTCGTCCGCCGTCGTGGCGATCGGTTTCTCGATGAGAACGTGCGTGCCCTTCTCGAGACACTTGAGTCCGATCTCGTGATGCGCGCTCGTGGGCACCGCGATGCTGACGGCGTCGACGACGCCAAGAAGCTCGTCGAGTCCGGCGAACGCGCGCGTGCCGTACTCGTCCGCGATCAGCGCGGCCCTCTCCGGATCGGTGTCGCAGACGCCGACGAGTTCACACGACGGGATCTCGGAGTAGACTCTCGTGTGGAATCTTCCGAGGTGTCCCACACCGATGACGCCGACCTTGAGCACCCTCGTGTCCTCCCCGCCCGTGTCGGGCGCCTCCGGCCATCGGCCGCCTCCGCGTCAGCGAATCGGGAGGGCCGGCCCTCCCGATGCTCTCGAGAGAGCGTACCCTCCCGATCCCACCTCCGGCGCAGCCCGGTTTCCCGGCCGGCGGCCCGCTACTTGATGATCCCGCGTTGCGACCCTTCGATGAAACTCACCAGCTTCCCGATCTCTCCGTCTCTCGGCAGTTCCGTCCCGATGCGCGCGAGCGCCTGCGTGGTGTTCAGGTCGGTGAGATAGAGGAGCCTGTATGCCTTCCGCAGCTGGTTCAGGGACTCTTCGGAGAACCCACGCCTCAGAAGACCGACGGTGTTCACCTCGATGGGTCTCGTCGGAATGCCCCCGATCTTGAAGTACGGAGGAACGTCCTTCGAGATGCGGCAGGCGCCGCCGACGTAGCTGTGCGCGCCGATCCTCACGAACTGCTGCACCGCCGACATGCCGCCGATGATTGCGTAGTCCCGAATCTCCACGTGACCGGCGAGACTCACGGCATTCACGATCACCACGTGGTCGCCGATGATGCAGTTGTGGGCGACGTGCGCGTACGCCATGATCAGCGTGTCGCTGCCGATGACGGTCGCGTCGTTCTTTCCGGTGGCGCGGTTGAGCGTCGCGAACTCCCGGACGGTCGTTCTGTCGCCGATCTTGAGGAACGTCTGCTCGCCCTCGTACTTGAGATCCTGGGGGTCGGTGCCGACGACCGCGCTGTGGCCTATGACGCAGTCCTCGCCGATCTCGGTCGAGCTGTGGACGAGGGCCTGCGAGCAGATCCGGGTGCGGCTGCCGATCGACACGCCGGGCCCGACTATCGAGAAAGGCTCGACGACGACCCCGTCGGCCAGCTTCGCGTCCTCGTGTACAATGGCTCTTGGATCGACTCCGGGCATCCTGTCCTCCAGCTATCTGTCCACGATCTGCGACCAGAGCACTGCGTCGGCGACGAGCTCGCCTCGGACGAACGCCGAGCCGCGCATCTTGCAGGTCCCACGCCGGAGACGCAGGAGCTCGAGTTCGAATCGAACCGAGTCCCCGGGACGCACCGGCTGTCTGAACTTGGCGTCTTCGATCTTCGTGAAGTAGACCAGCTTCTTGTCCCTCTCCTCGATGCGTGAGAGGAGGAGGAACCCACCGACCTGGGCCATCGCCTCGATGATCAGAACGGCCGGGGCGATCGGGTGTCCCGGGAAGTGCCCCACGAAGTACCACTCGTTCATCGTGAAGTTCTTGACCCCGACGACCCTCCGGTCATCGAGCTCGAGGATCTTGTCGACGAAGAGGAACGGGTAGCGGTGCGGCATGACCTGCTCGATGTCGCCGATGTCCCAGCTCGTCGTGCCGCTGTACCTGACCTTCCCTTCCCGGATGCCCTCGCGAATGGCCTGCACGAATTTCACGTTCGTCGCGTGCCCCGCTTTCGAGGCGAAGACGTGACCCTTGATCGGCATGCCGAGCAGGGCGAGATCGCCCAGGAGATCGAGGATCTTGTGCCGCACGAACTCGTCTGGGAACCGGAGCGGCATCTCGTTGACGATGCCGTTCTCGCCCACGAGGATCGCGTTTTCGAGGCTGCCTCCCTTGATGAGTCCCTGTTTCTTGAGGGCCTCGACGTCACTCTCGAGCGCGAACGTCCGCGCCGGCGCGATCTCCTCGAGGAAGGTCTTCTCCGTGAGCTCGAAGCTGGCGAACTGGCTCCCGATCGTCGGGTTCGCGTAGTCGATCGTGAACGAGAGCCGGAAGCCGTCGTGCGGCGAGGCGGCGAGGTGGATGTCGCCTTCGGTGATGGCGATCGGTTCGACGATCTCGAGCCGCTGGACCGTGGCGTCCTGCTCGACGATCCCGGCCTCCACCAGGATGTCGACGAACGGCTTGCAGCTCCCGTCGATGGGCTCTGCGGGTTCGTCCGAGTCGAGCTCGACGACGGCGTTGTCGACGCCGAGTCCGACGAGAGCGGCGAGAACGTGTTCGACGGTGAAGATCCGCACGCCGTTCAATGAGAGGGTAGTCCGTCGGGCGATGTCGCTCGAGCTCACGGCGTGCGCGATCGACGCCGGAATCACCGGCGAGCCCGGCAGGTCGACCCGCCTGAACGTGATGCCGGCGTTCGCGGGGGCCGGCGCGAACGTTACCGTCGACTCGCGACCGGTGTGGATACCGATGCCCCTGTACGAGCACCGGCCTCCGAGCGTTCGCTGGCGCGTCCTCTCCATCAATCCGTTCCCTCGAGATCCTGGAGCTTCTTTTCGATCTGCTTCACCCTCGCGAAGAGCGACGGAAGCTGGGTCAGGCATGCTGTTATCCTCTTCGAGACGGAGTGCTTCCGGGCCGGGTAGCCCGACACGCGCTCCCCCGGCGGAATCGATCTCGTGACCGCCGCGCGCGCGGCGACCATCGCGCCGTCCCCGATCTTGACGTGCCCCGTGACCCCGGACTGCCCGGCGAGCACGACGTGGTTGCCGACCTCCGAGCTGCCGGAGATCCCCACCTGGGCCACGACCAGGGTCCCCTCACCGATCACCACGTTGTGCGCGATCTGCACGAGGTTGTCGATCTTCGTACCCTTGCCGATGCGGGTCGTCCCGATGGTCGCGCGGTCGATACACACGTTCGCGCCGATCTCGACGTCGTCCTCCACCACCACGTTTCCGACCTGCGGGACTTTGCGACACTCGTCGCCCTCGCGCGCGAACCCGAACCCGTCACTGCCGATCACGGTGCCGGAGTGAACGATCACGCGCTCTCCGAGGACGCACCCCGCTTTCACGGTCACGTTCGGACGCAGCACGGCGTCCGAGCCCAGCGTGACGCCGTGTCCGACGTACGCGCCCGGGTGCACGACGACGCGGTCACCCAGAACCGCGCCTTCCATGACGACGGCGTTGGCGCCGATCGCGACGTCGGTTCCCAGCTCCACCGACTCGCTCACAACAGCGCTCGAATGGACTCCCGGAGCGACGCCCGGAGCGCTCTGCGCGAAGAGCGCCATCACCCTCGCGATGGTCCCGTAGGCGTTGTCGGCGACGAGGACCGGTCGTCCGTTCGTCGACGCAACGTCGCGGTACTCGGTTCCGACGACGACGGCAGACGCGCCCGTCTCGGCGAGGTACCGCTCGTACTTTGGATTCGAGAGGAAAGTCAGCTGCCCCGGGCCGGCGTCCTTGATCCCCGCCACCCCGGTGAGAACCACCGATCCGTCGCCAACGACTACTCCGCCGACGAGCTTCGCCACCTCATCTAGGGTCATGCTCATCTGCCGGTCCCTTCACGTGGTGCGGTTCGAGCGGCGCCCATCCGGCTATTCGGCCTCACCGTTGAGACGGTCGACGACCTGCTGGGTGAGGTCGGTGTCAGGCGCGGCGAAGACGATCCCGCCGGGCGCGGCGTCGAAGATGATCGCGTACTCTCCGTCCTCTCCCAGCTCGGTGATGATGACGTTGATTCGATCGAAAACGGGCTGCCACAGCTCGGCTTCTTTCTGCTGAGCGATCCCGCCGACGCCCCAGACCTCGTTCAGGTATCCCTCGAAGGCGACCTGCTTCTCCCGGATCAGCATCTCCTTCTCCTGGACCGCCTCTTCCGAGAGGAGCAGGCGCTGACTCTGGAGCTCGGCCACCAACCCCTGGATCTCGCTCTCCATGCCCTCGGCCGCCGTGCGCCACTCGGAGACCGCAGCCTGAAGCTGGGTCTCGATGTCGCGCGCACCGTTGTACTCCACCCGAATCTGCTCCGAGTGGATGTACGCCACCTTCTCGGCGCTCAGTACCGGTGAAAGCGCGCACGTCACGATGAGGATCGCGCCGACGGCGACAGCCGCATTTCGTCTCAAGTGGACCTCCGTGTCCGCGGCGTGCGCGCACGTCCCTGTGGGGGCACGCCGCCTAGTATTCGATTCCAAACTGGTAGTGGACCCGCCACTCCCCTCCGTAGACGTCGTCGAAGCCGTAACCCACGTCGATTCCCAGATTGCCGAGGACCGGGACCTCGAGGCGGACGCCTCCTCCGACACCCCAGAACAGGTCGGTCGGTACGGTCTGCCCGACCGAGTTCCAGGTGTTCCCCGCGTCGACGAACCCGAGAACGTAGATCGGCATCTGCTCGCGCTCGTCTGTCACGGCGAACTTGAGCTCCACGCTCCCGAGGAGCATCGTCCGCCCGCCGTAGAGCTCGTGCCCCGAGGGCAGGATGCCCCTGTTGTCGTAGCCCCTGATGCCGTTCAACCCCACGCCGCCAAGCTCGAATCGGGTGTCCTGGGGCACGGTGTTCGGGTCGCCGTAGCCCGTCACGAGACCGCCTCTGGCGTGGAGCGTGAGCGTCGTCCGCCAGGCGACGGGGATGAACTTCCGCGTGTCGAGGACGTACCGCTGGTACTCGACGTCCCCGCCGAGCGCGTCCCCGAAGAGGTCGGCAGTGAACCTCGTGTAGCTGCCCAACCGGGGGTGGAACCTCCGGTCGGTCGTCCTCCTCACGAACGTGGCGGTGACGCCGCTCCGCCACTCCCATCTCGCCGGGATGCGCGTGTAGGTGTTCGTCTCCTCACCGACGACGATCTCGGTCCCGGTCGAGTCGGTCTCGGTCACGACCGTGGTCGCCTCCGTGTACTCGTGCATGTTGAACTGCTCGAGGGTGTACTTCCCGTAGATCATCGTCGTCGGAGAGCCGAAGAACGGCCAGCCGATCCGGACGTCGCCGCCGCGCCTCTTCCTCTCGACCACGTAGCGCTGCGAGCCGCCCTCCGCGTTGATCTCGTCGGCGATCGAGTCGGGATAGGCGTCGTCAAAGAAGTCGCTGCCGAGAGACGTGTAGTACCGCTTGTCGTCGGTGTCGTAGATGTCGAAGCCGAGTGAGAGCTCCCGGTCCATGAACCAGGGTTCCGTGAAGCCGAGGATGAGCTCGGTGTTGTTCTTCCCGAACTCCCACTTGAGATCCAGGAAGCGGCCGTTGCCGAAGAGGTTCGCCTCGCTGAGCTCGATGAAGCCGGTGATGCCCCTCTCGCTCGTGTGGGAGACGCCGACGCCGGCGCGGCCGGTCTGACGTTCCTCGACGGCGAAGATGAGGTCGATGTCCTCACCCTCGACGCCTTCCGCGAACTCGACGAACGGTCCGTCGAAGAACCCCAGGTTCGCGACCTTCCGCTGACTCACGATGACCTCGGACGTCCGGTACAGGTCGCCGGGCTTCACGGTGAGCTCGCGCCGGATGATCTTCTCCTGGGTCCGGCTGTTCCCCACAATGTGAATCTGGCCGATCTTCGCCGGCTCGGCCTCGTCGACGTGGAACACCAGCCTGAGCTCGTCCGCGGACTCGACGTCCTCGGTGTGGTAGATCCTGACGTGGATGTACCCGCGCTCCCCGTACCAGCTGTACGCCTCCCGGATCGACGCCTCGGCCAGCGCGGGCTTGTAGACGTCTCCGGTTCTGAGCTTCGTCAGATTCACGAGGCCGTTGGCGGCGAACTCCGAAACTCCGGTCCACTCCACTCCGGAGATCGTGTAGAGCTCGCCCTCCTCGATGATGATCGTGACGTCGACCTTCTCGCCCGTCTCGTCGAACTCGGTCTCGTAACCGGCGACGTTCGCGTCGATGTACCCTTCCTCGTGGTATCGGGCGACGAGCTTCTCGAGGTCCTCCTTGAGGGCCTCGCGATCGAGGTGGGCGTCGGTCCTCCACCACCGGTCCTCCTTCGTCTCCATCACCTTCTGGAGGTCGGTCTTGTCCAGAACCGTGATGCCCTCGAACCCGATGCTCGTGACGGTGACCTGGACGCCCTCGTCGATCGCGATCCGGATCTTGACGGTGTTCTCGGACGTCGGTTCGGACACGACGTCGACGGTGGCCGACAGGAAGCCCTCGTCGTCGTAGAGGGAGAGGATCGCGGCCCGGGAGTCCTCGATCTTGCCCGAATCGGCCGGTCTCCCCTCCTCGAGGACAACCACGTCCTTGATGTCGGAGGTCCCGATCTTGTCATTCCCGGCGATCACTATTTCCGTGATCCTGGGGCGCTCCTCGACGACGACGATGAGCGCGACGGCGCCCTCTTCGGCGTCCTCAGCGAGGACCTGGACGTCCGAGAAGTTCCCCAGGTCGTAGAGCCTGTGGATGCCTTCCCGGAGCGCCTCGGCCGAGGGCTCTTCGCCCCTCCTGATCCCGAAGGTCAGGAGGACCCGGTCCGTCGAGACGTATTTGTTTCCCTCGACGCTGATCTCGCTCACGACCTGCGCACGGAGCGCTCCCGAACACAGCAATACGAGCGACAGGATCAGGCCTGAGAGTACGACTGCGCTAGTGCGCATCGTGCAGCACCTCCGTATCCTGCGTCGACGCGGCATCGTAGCACAGCGCCAATGCAGTGTAAACGAAAACTTCGTTCGCGGAACTCGCCCCGGGAGCAGAAGTTACAGCGCACACGACCTCTAGAACAGGTAGCGGTTCTCGATCGTGATTCTGCGCTCCCAACCGGGCCAGGTGGGATCGTACACCACCCTCAAGGAGAGAGACGTGTTGCGGGATACCTCGTATTCAAGACCGAATTCCTGTTTCACAGCCAGCCGCTGGTCACCCAGGGCGGCGTTGAAGCTGTCGACCCTGCCGACGTACGAGATCAGCCAGTCGTCTGCGAAGTACTTGCCGAGGAGGAGCCGCGAGTCGCCCAGGAACGGCACGTACGTCGAGCTCGACGACTGGGCGCTCCAGTCATCGACCTTCGAGATGAAGTGCTGAACGAAGTCGACGTCGATTCGGACCAGGGCGGGATGGAGGTTCCGGCGCATCCGGGCCTCGATCGGCGCCAGGAGCGGGCGCATGACGACACCCGCGATCTGCCCGCCGATCACGTCGATGGCCTCCCTGCGCTCCAGGGCGGCCTGCTCGCCCCCCTCGAGGAGGTCGTACGAGACCCCGTACGTGAGCCTCGAGAGGACCTTCTCGCGCGTGTTGTCCTCGGGGGCGGCCGACGTGAGCTGGAGGGCGCTCTCGTCGAGCGGCGCCCCGGTCGCCGACGCGAGTGGAAGAGCCGCCTCGATCGTGTCCATCCTGAGCGTGATGGTCGTCCCGTCCTGCACCTTGGTGTCGGCCTCTACGTAGAACCGCGGCGGCTCGCAGAAAGGCGGGAAGTCGACCGACGCGAGCTTGACGTCGAAATCGCTGCCCGCGTAGGTCACGGTGCCGTGGGTCGACTCCACGTGACCTTCCACGCAGAGCCCCCCCCCGTCCGCCGGCACACCCCGGAAGTAGAGGCTGCTGCCCCGCTCGAGCCTCAGGCTCGCGTCAGCGCGGCGGTACCAGACGTTGCGTCCGGCCGACATCAGGAGGTCCAGGTCGGCGATCTCGACGAAGCCGAGAGCTCCTTCCTCATCGGTGTCCTCGAACGGATACGTGAACGTCATGTCGGAGTACTCGAGCTCACCCCAGACGAGCGGGTGTTCGTCGGGGCCGGCGATGAACGCCTCGGGCGCTCCGTCCTTGCCTCTCACCGTGATCCTCCCGACGTCGCCGGGAGGCATGAGCTCCGGGATCGCCGCCTCGACGCCCTCCGGGTCGGTCGTGAGCGTCAGTACGCCGAGGTCGATCCCACCCATGCGCAGGGAGGGCACGAGCCGGCCGTCGATCGTGACGCCGCGCCGGCTCCCGAGCGTGATGCGGTTCCCGCGGACCAGACCCGTGACGACGGCCTCGGCGACCGCGCCGTCGAGGATCTCGGCTCGGACCTCCACTTCGTCGATCTCGTCGAAGAGCGCCACCGGAGCCGCACGCTCGGCCCTGGCGTCGAGTCTCGCGCTCGCCACGGCGACCTCGCCGCCTTCCCAGACGAGGTGCACGCTCATCCGCCCCTCTCCCCCCTCGCTCCGTCCGAGCGACGCGACCTCGAAGACGAGGGCGAGCGGGTCCCCGTCGACCTCGATCGTGAGCGAGCCTTCCTCGGGCGCCGCACCGTTCTCCGGCTCGCCGTAGGGGACTCTCCCGGAGGCGGAG
>JALGVN010000312.1 GCA_025774645.1 bacterium | reverse complement strand
GCACCCGCATGGTCTGGACCGATGGCCGGGCCGGCGGCGAGCTGCCGGACGACATCTACTCGACGCACGTGTCGACCGACCTCACTGCCGACGAGGAGGCCCCGATCTCGCTCGGCGCGCCCTCGCATTCGCACGTCGACGTCGCCCTTGCGGGAGACGACGGCATGTTCGCCTTCCGGAGCGACGTGTCCGGCGAGCGCCGGATTCTCGCGCAGGATGCCGCGGACTATTCGGCAGGCAGGACCGGTGCCCCTGTGCTTCTGGCGACCGGTTTCGCGGTCTCGGACCCGGAGATCGCGTGGAACGGCAGCCTCTACCTGGCGGTCTGGAGCGACGAGGATGCGGAGGCCATCTACGGGGCGAGGCTCCTTCAGGACGGGACAGTTCTCGACGATCCCCCGATCCTCGTCATGCCGGGGCTCGAGCCGGACGTTGCGGCGGTCGGCGGCGACTTCCTCGTCGTCGGGACAGACGAGGTTGGGAGCTACACGACGCGCAAGTCGTTCGGCGCACGCGTGCGGGGTTCTGACGGCGTCGTGCTGGACGCCCCACCGATCCTCCTCGGGCAGTCGTACGCCCGTGCTCCGAAGGTAGCGGGGATGAGTGCCCGTTGGCTCGTGACGTGGGGACGGTATCCTTCGTACGACGACCCGGCGGCCACCGTCTGGGCGGCGTTCGTCGACGCCGACGGATCGGCGCCCGGTGAGTTCGGAGTGGTGACGAGTTCGACGTTCACGGACGAACACCTGAGCCCGGCGATCGGATCGAACCTCGGCATCGCACTCATCGTCTGGCAGGAGAACCGGCTGACGCACGGCGAGGACTGGAACCTGTACGGGCGGAGGGTGCTCGTCGACGGGACGGTCTTCGACGATCCCACGGGCTTCCAGATCACGGAGATTCCCGCCGACGAGCGCAACGCGGCGATCGGTTGGAACGGCTCGACGTTCCAGCTCGCGTTCGAGGTCACGGAACAGCTCGGCTGGTTCGACCACAGCGCGGCCGACATCTACGGGACGCGCGTCGACCAGTACGGCGCTGTCCTCTCGCCCATGGGCTTCCCGATCGAGGTCGGGGAGGGGCCGGACGTGATGCCGGCCGTCGGGAGCGGCGCCGATCACGCGGTCGTCGCCTCCTCGATCTTCATGTGCGCAGCTCCGTGTGCGGCCTACCGCATCGGCTCGCGCGCTTTCGATGACGGAACGACGTCCGTTCCGGGCGACCCCGAAGAACCAGTCGCTTCGGCGATCCACCTGGCCGGTGCGTTCCCGAACCCGACCGCGGGTCCGACGAGACTCCGGTTCATCCTTCCGGAGTCGACCCGCGTCTCCCTTCGGGTATACGACATCTCAGGGAGGCTCGTTCGCGACATCGTGGACTCAATGATTCCCGCCGGTGAACACGACGTACGGTGGGACGGCAGAGACAACTCCGGAGAGGCTGTTGCCAACGGGATGTACCTCTACCGGATGGAGGCAGGGAGTTACCAGGGCACGGGCAAACTCGTGGTGCTGCGGTAGAGCACCACTCCTCCCCGCGATACGCAGCATACCTCGAAGCGGTGCAACGCCCGCGCCCGTAGACAGAGGGGAGGGACGAAGATGATGAGGGGACGGTGCGGATACGCGCAGGTGTCAGGCCTCATCCTCACGGTGCTTGTTCTGCTGGCGTCTGTGAGTGATGGCTTGGCGCAGGGCCTTTTCCTTCCGCCGGTCCACTACGATGTGGGACTTCAGCCGCGAGACGCGACCGCAGCGGATCTCGATCGTGACGGGACCCAGGACCTCGTGGTCGCGAACTCACTCTCCGGCAGCGTCTCGGTGCTCCTGAACGACGGCGACGGGACGTTCGGAGACGCGTCCTCCTTCGCGGTCGGGGACTCCCCGTACGCAGCGGTCACGGCCAGGATGGACGGTGACCTCTATCCGGACGTAGTCGTGTCGAACTCCGGCTCCGGTACCATCTCGGTTCTCCTGAACGACGGCACCGGATCGCTGGTGCCGGCTGTTCACTACCCCGTGGGCGATATGCCGTTCGGCATCGTCGCGGAGGACCTGAACGGCGACGACATCCCGGATGTGGCAGTCGTGAACCGGGAGTCGCGCACGTTCTCGGTGCTTGTGAACGACGGGACCGGCAGTCTCACGTTCTCCGGTGTGTATTCGGCGAGCGGGGCGTACATCAAGCCGTCGTGGATCACATTCGGGGACTTCGACGGTGACGAAGACGCCGACCTTGCGGTCGTCAAGAACTACCGCAACCTCTACTTCAGCGCCGGCTACCTCCAGGTGTTCCAGAACGACGGAACGGGTCACTTCCCGACGAGCGTGACGATAGATCTGGGTAGAAGCGCGACGACACCACTGGCCGGGGACTTCGATGGCGACGAAGACATCGACCTCATCGTGTCGGGTTTCGTCGCGAACTCGTACCAGATCAGCGTGCTCCTCAATGACGGATTCGGCACGTTCGCGGATCCCGTCTTCCGCTACGCGGCGGGGGACGGCCGCGCCTGCGCCGCAGACTTCGACTTCGACCAGGACCTGGACGTGGCGATCTCCAGACAGGGCGTCTCCGCGGGCAGCTTCGCGGTGCTCATCAACAACGGCGACGCGACGTTCGAGTCTCCTTACACTGTCTCGGTCGGCCAGGATCCGATGGGGATGGTCTCGCGCGACTTCGACGTGGACGGCGATTGCGACATTGCGGTTGCCATCTTCGA
>JALGVN010000311.1 GCA_025774645.1 bacterium | reverse complement strand
CGGCCTTCGGACTGACCGAGGCGAACGCGGGCAGCGACGCCGGCGCGGTTGAGACGCGCGCCGAGCTCGACGGCGACGAGTACGTCCTGAACGGCACCAAGCAGTGGATCACGAACGGCGGCGAGGCCGAGACCTACACCGTCGTCGCACGGACGAAGAAGGGCACCGGGATCCGCGGCATCTCCGCGTTCATCGTCGAGAAGGGGACGCCGGGGTTCGATTTCGGGAAGAAGGAAGACAAGATGGGAATTCGGGGCTCGGCGACCCGCGAGCTCATCTTCCAGGACGTCCGCGTGCCGAAGGAGAACCTGCTCGGGCGCGAGGGCATGGGATTCATGGTCGCGATGCGGACGTTCGACAAGTCGCGGCCCGGCGTGGCCGCGCAGGCGCTCGGGATCGCGGAGGGCGCGTTCGACGAAGCCGTGAGGTACGCGAGGCACCGCGAGCAGTTCGGACAGCCCGTCGCGTCGTTCCAGGGCCTCCAGTTCATGCTCGCCGACATGGCGACCCAGATCGAGGCCGCGCGAGCCCTCGTCTACGCTTCGGCCAGGATGGTAGACTCCGGCGCGAAGAACATCGGGAAGATCTCGGCGATGGCGAAGGTGTTTGCCTCCGACGTCGCGATGAAGGTCACGACCGACGCCGTGCAGGTCCTCGGCGGGTACGGCTACATGAAGGAGTATCCAGTCGAGAAGATGATGCGGGACGCGAAGATCACGCAGATCTACGAGGGCACGAATCAGATCCAGCGGTCGATCATCGCGTCGTCGATCATCAAGGAGAGCGCGGCGAAGGAGAAGAGGGGGGAGTAGCGGCCGACCGACGCGGTTCGAGCCCGCGCCACCGACCGCCCGAACGCATGAAGATCGTCGTTCTCATCAAGCAGGTTCCCGACACGACCGACGTCCGGATCGATCCGGAGACGAACACGCTCGTTCGCGAGGGTGTTCCGTCGATCGTGAACCCGTTCGACATGTACGCCATCGAAGAGGGGCTCCGCATCCGCGAGGCGGCGGGTGAGGGGACCGTGACCATCATGTCCATGGGACCGCCGCAGGTCGAGACGGCCCTTCGGGAGGCGATCTCCCTCGGCGCGGACGACGCGGTCCTTCTCTCCGATCGCGCCTTCGCCGGATCCGACACCTGGTCGACCTCCTACACGCTCGCCGCCGGGATCCGGAAGCTCGGCGTGCCGAACGTCATCCTCTGCGGCAAGCAGGCGATCGACGGCGACACGGCTCAGGTCGGCCCCGGGGTCGCGACCTTCCTCGACGTTCCCCAGGTCACGTACGTCAAGAAGCTCGAGATCGCGGGCGGGAGGGCGCGTGCGGAGCGGATGCTGGAGGACGGGCACGACGTTCTTGATGTGCCGCTTCCGGCCGTCTTCACCGTCGTCAAGGAGATCAACGAGCCGAGGCTTCCCTCGCTCAAGGGGAAGATGAAGGCGAAGAAGGCGGAGATCACGGTCTGGGGCCAGGACGACCTGGAGGTCGACCCCGCCGAGCTGGGGCTCGACGGCTCGCCCACGCGGGTCATCAAGATATTCGCGCCGGAGCCGAGGGCGTCGGGCACCGTGTTCGAGGGCGAGGTCGAAGAGACGGTCGACGCTCTCGTGAAGGAACTCGTCGCGCTTCTCAAGAGCGAGGCGTGACAGGGCCGGGTATGACCGGGTAAGGGAGTGCGGCGTTGAGCAGCATCGAGGTACTCGACGAACGCTGTGTAGGCTGCGAGCTCTGCATCAAAGCCTGCCTCTACGACGCCATCGAGATGGTGGACGGCATCGCCGTCATCAAGGACAACTGCACGCTCTGCGGCGCGTGCGTCGAGCCGTGCAAGTTCGATGCGATCATCCTCCGCAAGGAAGCGCAGGCGGAGCGCCCCTCGACCGAGGGCTACCACGGCGTCTGGATCGTGGCGGAGCAGCGGGACGGCGAGGTCCACGGGGTCTCGTACGAGCTTCTCGGGAAAGGTAGGGAACTCGCCGACACGCTCGGCACCACGCTGTCGGCGGTCCTCATGGGCTCGAACCTCGGCGACCTCGGGAACGACCTCATCGCCCGCGGCGCGGACACCGTCTACGTCGTCGACGACCCGGCGCTCGAACAGTACCTCGACGAACCGTACTCGAACGTGGTCGCCTCTCTCATAGAGGAGCACAGGCCGGAGATCGTGCTCACCGGAGGAACGTCGGTAGGACGGTCGCTCATCCCACGCGTCGCCATCAAGGTCAGGAGCGGACTGACCGCCGACTGCACGGGCCTCGCGATCGACGACGAGGAGGGACTCCTTCTCCAGACGCGGCCGGCGTTCGGCGGGAACATCATGGCCACGATCGTCTGCCCGAACCACCGTCCGCAGATGGCGACCGTGCGCCACAAGGTCATGACCGCGCTCGATCCCGACCCCGCGCGGAAGGGCGAGATCGTGAAGGTCGACGCGCCGGCGGAACTCCTCGAGTCCCGGACGGAGTTCGTCGAGTTCGTGACGGATCTCACGCAGCCCGTGACCATTGCCGAGGCTGACGTCATCGTCTCGGGCGGCCGCGGATTCGGCGGTCCCGAGAACTTCAACCTGGTCGAGGACCTCGCGCGGGTCCTGGGCGGGGCGGTCGGCGCGTCGCGCGCCGCCGTCGACGCCGGGTGGATCCCGTACTCGCATCAGGTGGGTCAGACGGGAAAGACGGTCCAGCCGAAGCTCTACATCGCCTGCGGCATCTCGGGCG
>JALGVN010000310.1 GCA_025774645.1 bacterium | reverse complement strand
GAGAAGAGCGTCCCCCCCGGCTATCGGGAGCGAGCCGACGTCTTCCTGTACGACGTCCTCGAGCGGCCGCACCTCCGTCGCCTGAAGGAGAGGCTCGCCGGGTTCCGCGAGGACCTCCAGGCGTGGGCGGCGTTCAAGACGACCGGCAGCCTCGTCCCCGTCTCCGACCGGTTCCGCGAGGAGCAGAGACCTCCCGAGCTCGGACGCATCGCACGGGAGCAGTGGTACCGTTACTCGGAGTTCGCCGAGATCTGCTGGCGGTTCGTGCTCGGCGAGGTCGTTGGGAGGGACCTTCTCGACGCGAACCTCGACGACGTCGTCTCGTGCTACGCCCTGCTCGAGACGCCCGCTCGAAGCGGGGTGCGCGCGCTCAAGAGGCTCCGGCCCGGCGCGGCGGCGCCCGGGCTCTTTTCGCCGGGACGCGTCATCCGGAAGAGCGCGTTCGCGTCGCCCCGCCTCTTGGCGTACGTGACCGGCATACTCGCGTACATCGCCATGGGCGACTCATACGACTGGCGCACGGTCGGATCCCAGATCGTGGCGTACTGTCCCTTCCCGCTCCCCAGAGGCTTCAACGAACTCGGCCTCGCGGGGAAGCGGGAGATCCTGGTCGACAGGCTCTCGCTCTTCCACGAGTCAGTGCTCCTGGGCAGGGCGGTCGGAAACGCCGACGGAGGCAACGATGCGTGACCGCGTCACGCTCTGCTTCTTCGTGGACGCGCTCGGATGGGAGCTCTTCCGGAAGCACCCGTGCTTCGAGGACGTCGCCCCCCACGCGTACCGTCAGCGCACCGTGCTCGGCTACAGCTGCGCGGCGCAGCCAACGATCCTGACCGGGGAGATGCCGTCGACGCACGGACACTGGGGAATGTTCTATCGGACGGAGCGTTCGCAGCTCGCATCGCTCCGGCACATGAGGCTCCTCCCCCCCGCCTTGAGTTCGCGCTGGCGCGTGCGGAGCCAGATTCTCAAGCTCCACAGGCGTTCGAGCGGCATCAGCGGCTACTACAACCTCTATCGGATCCCGTTCGAGCTCTTCACCAAGTTCGATCTCGTCGAGCAGAAAAACATCTACGCGCCGGACGCGTTCGCGTCCGGGACCCCCTCGATCTTCGACGACCTCGCCGGAAGAAGCGTCCCGTACCGTGTCTGGACGTGGCGCACGCCGCTCGAGACCGCGTTCGCCGAACTCGAGGAGTCACTCGCGTCGGAGGGCGACCTCCGGTTCGCGCTCCTCTACACCGCCTACCTCGACGCGTTCCTGCACGAGAACATCGGGGACGAGGCGGCCGTCGGCGCGGCGATCAGGAACATCGAGCGTCTCGTCTGCCGCGCGGTCGAGCGGGCACGGAGGACGACTCGGCAGGTCGACGTCCTCGTGTTCTCCGATCACGGCATGGCGCCGACGACGGGCGAGCACGATCTCATGGCCGAGCTCCGCGCCCTCGAACTTACGCCCGGCCACGACTACCTGGTCTTCTACGACTCCACGATGGCGCGGTTCTGGTTCGCGCACGGCGACGCGAGAACGGAGATCGTGGGGCTCCTGCGGGAGCTCTCGTGCGGGACGATGCTCGAGAACGGGTATCTGAAGGATGAGGGAATCCACTTCGAGGACGGCCGGTTCGGCGAGCTCATCTTCCTCATGAACCCCGGCACGATCATCGTGCCGAGCTACATGGGCGGGAAGGCGCCCGCCGGCATGCACGGGTTCAGTCCGGACCACGAGGACTCGTACGCGGTTCTCATGTCGAGCGAGGAGCTCAGACCCACGCCGGCGCACATCAGGGACACCTACGCGGCCATGCGGAGGCTCGCGGGAATCGGTTAGACTCGCGCCGGCCCGACGCAGTCGGAGAGGGACGATGGAGCAGCCACGCGACAACGGCGCGCCGTCACGTGACGTGACCGACCGGAACCTCCTCGGCGTTGCGAAGCAGGCGACGGAAGTGATGACGTTCCGGTTCGTGGGTACGCTCCTCGGGCTCGCGTCGAATCTCATCTTCGCGAGGTTCCTCGGGGCGGAGCTCCTGGGCGTCGTCGTCATCGCGTCGACCGTGCTTCTCATCGTGACGCTGATCGCGTCGCTCGGGTTCGGGAACACGTTCGTCCGGTACGTGCCGGTGAGCCTCTCGCGGGGAGATCGTGAGAGCGCGGCGGGAATATTCCGGCTCGGCGTGCGGTCGGTGCTCGGCGCGAGCATCGTATCGGGGATCGCCGTCTGGCTTCTGCGCGACTTCCTCGCGTTCAACGTGTTCAAGGAGCCGCTCCTCCTCACGGTCATGCCGATCGTCGCGGTCGGCGCGGTCCCCGCGACCCTCTACCTCCTCTTCGGGTTCGGGCTCCGCGCGCTCAGGCGCACGGCGTTGGAGACTCTCTCGAAGGAGATCGTCTTCAAGATCGTGAAGCTCGCGGTCTTCCTCGCGCTCTTCTACCTCGGGTTCAAGCTCAGAGGCCTCATGGCCGGGTTCGTGGGCGGGTACGCCGTGGCGATGGGCGTGATGCTCTTCCTCATGCTCCGGAACGCCTCGTTCCTGCTCCGCGGCCCGTCGACGCTCCCCGCTCCGCCGCGAGAGATCTTCGCGTTCAGCGGGATGATGCTCTTCGTCGGCGTGATGAACTACGGCATGAGCATCACCGACCGCGTGATGCTCGGGATCCTCTCGACGTCCGAGGCGGTCGGCATCTACAACATCGCGTTCCTGATCTCGAACATCCTCTCGCTCATC
>JALGVN010000073.1 GCA_025774645.1 bacterium | reverse complement strand
GGACCCACGACGCGAGCCGCATCACCCCGAGGAACCCGCCCCGCTCGTCCTTCGAGAGGGGAAGCAGCCGGTCGACGGCGGGGTTGCCGACGAGGACGGCCGCGGAGCCTGGACGCGCCATGACCGTGACCCTGGCGGTGGGGTACGCCTTCTTGATCGCACGGAGCGCGGGCGTCGCCACGAGGAGCTCGCCGATGAGCCCCGTCTCGATGACGAGGAACTCCGGCGACTCGGGGAACGCGACGTCGCGCGGTCGTCTGCGAAACATGTCAGGCCCCGTCCTCGCGGCGGACCTCTGCCGCAGGATGCAGTGGCGGACTAATCCTCTTCCTGTTCGAGCAGCTCCGCCGCCACGTGGATGAGCGGACTGTCGGTCTCCACGAACTCCGGACCGGCCTCGGCCGCCCGCTCGACGGTCTGCGCGTTCGAGACGTCCTTGAGCTCGGGCAGGAGCGGGTCGAGCTTCGTCCAGGTCTCGTCGTCGCACGCGATGCGGAGGGCTCCGACCGGTGTGGCGACCGACGCCTTGTGCGTCGACTTGACCTTCCGCATCCCCTCGATCGCCGCGAGCGCGAGGTCGCCCGCCTCCAGGATCTCGGGATCCGCCCACTCGGGAGGTGGGTCGGGCCACGCCGACACGTGGATCGATTCGACGCCTTCGCGCTCGGCGAAGTAGAGGTGGTAGATCTCCTCGGTCACGTGCGGGATCACGGGCGCAAGCATCTTGAGCACACCCAGGAGCGCAAGGTAGAGGGTGTACTGCGCGCCGCGGCGCGACGCATCGTCGTAGCCCTCGTCGCCATAGAGCCTCTTCTTGGCGATCTCGATGTAGTTGTCACAGAGGCAGTGCCAGAAGAACGGCTCGACGGCCTGCACCGCCGCGTGGTACTCGCACTTCACGAAGTCCTTCGTCGCGTGCTCGTTGGCGAGATAGAGACGCCCGAGGAGCCAGCGATCGATGAGCGCGAGCTCCCGCGGCGCGTCGGGATCGAAATCCTCGAGGCGCATGATCGCGAACTTGGACGCGTTCCAGAGCTTCGTGATGAGGCGCTTCGCGTCCTCGAACGGCTCGTCGGCGTACATGGTGTCGGTCCCGAGCCTGCTCGAGCACGCCCAGTACCGCGTGGCGTCGGCCGAGCGCTCCTCGACCACCGCGGCCGGCGACTTCGCGGAGCCTCCCTTCGATTTCGAGAGCTTCGCGCGGTCGGGATGGAGAACGTGCCCCGAGATCATCGCCGTCCGCCAGGGGATCTTGCCCTCGTTGAGGACGCTCTTCACGACCGTGTAGTAGGCCCACGTGCGGATGATGTCGTGCGCCTGGGGCCGGAGGTCCATCAGGAACTCGGTCGCTCCCTCGCCCTCCTTCTTGAACCGCTCAATCCTCGAATCGTGCTCGCGCCACTTCACGTTCAGAAACGGCGTGCACGACGAGGTCATCCACGTGTCCATGATGTCGCGCTCGGGCTCGAGCTCCTTCGAACCGCAGGACACGCACGCGGCCACGGGCGGCGCGGCGACCGCGGGATCGACCGGAAGGTCCTCTTCCCTCGCGAACACGACCTCACCGCAGTCCTTGCAGACCCAGAGCGGGAACGGCACCCCGTAGTATCGCTGTCTGGATATGCACCAGTCCCACTTCAGGTTCTCGACCCAGTTCCTGAACCTGACGCCCATGTACTCCGGACACCAGTCGACCTTCTCCCCCGCCGCGATGATCTCGTCCTTGAGGTCGAGGACGCGGACGAACCACTGGCGCGCGACGGAGAACTCGATCTCCGTGCCGCACCGCTCGTGGACGTTCACGTCGTGCGTGATCGGCTCTTCGCTCTTGCAGAGTCCCTGCGCCTTCAGGTCCTCGACCATCCTGGCCCGGGCCTGCCTGAGGCCGAGTCCCTCGTAGCCCGACGCGAGCTCGTTCATCTTCCCGCTCTCGTCGAAGACGATCCGCGTGTCGAGTCCGTGCTCCTGCCACCAGGCGATGTCGGTGGTGTCGCCGAACGTGCAGCACATGACGAGGCCGGTTCCCTTCTCCGGGTCGGCCTTCTCGTCGAGGAGGATCGGGACCTCGTATCCGAAGAGTGGGACGGTCGCCTTCTTCCCGATGATGTCGCGGTAGCGCTCGTCGCCGGGATGCGCGAACATGCCGACGCACGCCGGCAGGAGCTCGGGACGCGTGGTTGATATGATGAGATCGCGTCCGTCGAGCTGGAACGCGACGTCGTAGAAGACCGAGCTGTGCTCGGCGTCCTCGATCTCGGCCTGCGCGATCGCCGTGTGGCACTCGGGGCACCAGAGGGTCGGCGCCTCCTTCCGGTAGATCCTGTCCTTCGCGTGGAGGTCGAGGAACGAGCGCTGCGAGATGCGCTGCGAGAAGGAGTCTATCGTCGAGTAGTTCTCGTCCCAGTCGACCGAGAACCCGAGGCTCCGCCAGAAGACCTTGAACTCGCGCTCGTACTGCTGGGTGAGTTCGAGACACATCCGGACGAACGTCTCCCTCCCCACCTCCGCCGCCGTGACCCCCTTCTCCTTCTCGACCAGGCGCTCGCTCGGGAGCCCGTTGTCGTCGAAGCCGAAGGGGTAGTAGACGTTGTACCCCCTCATCCTCCAGAACCGGGCGACGACCTCGGCCTGAACGTAGCTGAAGACGTGGCCGATGTGGATCGCGCCCGACACCGTCGGGGGAGGCGTGTCGATCGAGTAGATCGGTCGATCCGGGAACCGGTCGAAGCGGTAGAGGCCCGCTTCCTCCCAGATCTTCTGCCATCTGGGCTCGGCCTCGGCGGGCTTGTAGCGCTTGGGGAGCTTCATGGACGTTCCTCGCAGGTTCTCGGTTCGCATCGTCGTCGCGGCGCGTGCGCTTCCGCCGCGCTCTTCAAAGAAAAGGCCCTCCCGTTCCGGTTCAGGAACGAGAGGACCCATGGGGCTGCTCCCGCGGTACCATCCTGATTCCCTGACCCGCGCAGCTGCGCGCGTCGGGCTCTCGATGGGGCTGTGACGGGCCCACCCGTCCCGGACTAGTGAGGCGGCGCGTCTCCGCGCCCGCGCCCGTTCGCCCGGGCGGCTCAGGAGCGACCTTCGGCCGGCGCTCTCCCGGGGCTCTCCCAGCCAAGGAGCCCCTCTCTCTCGGGACGCGCTTCCGGCCTACTTTTCTCCTTCGCAGCCTTTGACCGCTCTTCGGTTGTCGATCGGGACCGCTCGCGCGATTCCCGCGGAACTACATCATGCCACCCATGCCACCCATGCCGCCCATGCCGGCGCCCGGAGGCATCGCGGGCTCGTCGTCGGGCCTCTCGCTCACGAGCGACTCGGTCGTGAGGAGGAGGGCCGCGATGCTCGAGGCGTTCTGGAGCGCGATCCTGACGACCTTCGTCGGATCGATCACGCCGTCCTCGATCATGTCGACGTACTCGCCGGACTCCGCGTTGAACCCGACACCCTTCTTCGAGTCCTTGACCTTCTGGACGACGAGCGAGCCCTCGAATCCGGCGTTCTCCGCGATCTGCCGCATGGGCTCCTCGAGTGCGCGACGGACGATCTTGATGCCCATCTCCTCGTCCGGTCCCTCGGGCTCGAGCTTCTTGAGCGCCGCGAGCGACCGCAGGAGCGCGACGCCTCCGCCCGGAACGATGCCTTCCTCGGAGGCCGCACGGGTCGCGTGGAGCGCGTCGTCGACGCGGGCCTTCTTCTCCTTCATCTCGAGCTCGGTCGCCGCGCCGATCTTGAGCACCGCGACGCCGCCCGCGAGCTTCGCGAGACGCTCTTCGAGCTTCTCGCGGTCGTAGTCGGACGTCGTGTCCTCGATCTGGTGCTTGATCTGGGCGATCCTGCCCTGGATGTCGCTCTTCTTGCCGGAGCCCTCGACGATCGTGGTGTCGTCCTTCGTGACGATGACCTTCTTCGCAGTGCCCATGTCGGAGAGCTGCAGGCCCTCGAGCTTCAGGCCGAGATCCTTGGCAACGAACGTGCCGCTCGTGAGGACCGCGAGGTCCTCGAGCATGGCCTTCCTGCGATCACCGTAGCCCGGGGCCTTCACGGCGACGGCCGGGAGGACGCCGCGAAGCTTGTTCACGACGAGCGTCGCGAGCGCCTCGCCCTCGACGTTCTCTGCGATGACGACCAGGGGCCTCCCCGACTGCGCGACCTTCTCGAGGAGCGGGACCAGGTCCTTCATGTTCGTCAGCTTGTCCTCGTAGATGAGAATGTGCGGGTCCTCGAAGACCGCTTCCATCGTCTGCGCGTCGGTGACGAAGTACGGCGAGATGTACCCGCGGTCGAACTGCATTCCCTCGACGACGTCGAGCGTCGTCTCAATGCTCTTCGCTTCCTCGATCGTGATCGTGCCGTCGCGGCCGACCTTGTCCATGGCGTCGGCGATGAGCTCGCCGATCACGGAGTCGTTGTTCGCGGAGATCCGCGCGATGCTGAAGATCTCGTTCCGGTCACGGACCTTCCTGGACATCTTGGCGAGCTCCTCGACGATCACGCCGGTCGCTCGCTCGATGCCACGCTTGACGTACATGGGGTTCGCGCCTGCCGTCACACTCTTCAGCCCCTCGCGGAAGATGGCCTCGGCGAGGATCGTGGCGGTGGTTGTGCCGTCGCCCGCTACGTCGCTCGTCTTCGAGGCAACCTCCCTCACCATCTGGGCGCCCATGTTCTCGAACGGGTCGTCGAGCTCGATCTCCTTCGCGACCGTGACACCGTCCTTGGTGATCCGCGGTCCGCCCCACTTGCGATCGAGCACGACGTTCCGCCCTTTGGGACCGAGCGTGACCTTGACGGTCCTCGAGAGCTGCTCCACTCCCCTCATGATCGCGTGGCGCGCGTCCTCGCCGTACAGAAGCTCCTTGGCTCCCATGGTTCTTCTCCTTCCGGTTGCTTCTCGCTGGGTCTGAGACCGGCCCACTGTCCTCGACCGTCGTGGGTGACGGCCGTTCAAAATCGAACTCTCATAATACACGCGCGAGGGGCTCGGGGCAACTCGAAAGGAGGTCAGGCGAAGCCAGCCAGCACGACGAACGACCGGGGAGGCGCCCGTCGCAGCTAGAACGCCTGCCCGATGCCGAAATAGAACTGCCAGTCGCCGTCGTTGTTGATGGGTTTCGCCGCATCGAACCGGAGCGACCCTATCGGGGTGCCGTAGCGGATGCCCGGCCCCGCGCCGACGGCGAGCTCAGAGAGGTCGATCGCGGAGATGTCGTGCCAGACCATCCCCGCATCGACGAAGAGGACGAGCTGCCAGCTCCCGAGGCGTCGGAACCGGACCTCGCCTCTGAGCTCGATCACGGCCTTCCCGCCGACCGGCTTCCCTTCGTCGTCGGTGGGACCGAGCGAGTTCCGCGGGTAGCCACGGACGGAGCCCTCGCCTCCCGCGAGGAACCGCTCGTTGACGGGAACGAAGCCGCTCTCCTCCCAGGAGGTGATCCAGCCGTATCTCGCCGACAGCGCGCCGATGACGCCGCGGCGGACGTCCCGGTAGCCCCTCCAGAGGAGGTTCGGCCGGATGAAGTCGTTCGTGCCCCCGAGCGCGGTGCTCGCGACGTCGACCTGGACGCGCGCGAGGTTCCCCCGCTTCGCGTCGAGGATGTTGTCGCGAGCGTCGTAGTTCACGGCGAAGAGGAGGCTCCCCGTCGTGTTGGTTCCGACGTCGATCTCGCTGCTCGACGACTCGAAGACGACGTTCCGCGAATACGAGTAGCCGACGTCGAAGTCGAGCTTCTTGCTGTACTCCTTCGTGAAGATGACGGATCCGCCGGTCGCCTCGCCGATGTACGACACCTCGTCGTCCCAGGAGTACCCTGCGACGACCAGTATGCCGATCGGCCAGCTCATGAACCACGGGTCCCCGCCCGAGACGTGGAGCGACCGGGTGATCTTGCTGTAGTACACCGCCGCGCCGAGCGTGATCGACTGCCCCTGGACGTTCCGGTTCGTCACTTCGGCGCCCGCCAGAAGCCCGTCGATCGTTGCGTAGCCCAGCCTGAGATCGAGGTCACCGCTCGGGCGCTCTCTTACCGTGACGTCGAGGCGGCGGACGTCCTTGCCGCTGTCCTCCTCCGCGGGCTCCATCCAGACCGCCGTGAAGAGCCCCGTCTCGTAGATCTTCGCCTGGCTCTCCCCGATCTTCTCGGGATCGAAGAGGTCGCCCGACTTCATCCTGTACTCGCGCTCTACGACGTAGTGGCGCGTCTTCTCGTTCCCCCGGAGCTTGATCTCGCCGATCCTCGCCTGCCCGCCCTCGTAGAGCTCGTAGGTGATCGCTGCGGTCCTGTTCTCGTCGTCGCGCTCGATCTCCTGTGTCGCTTTCGCGTCGAGGTACGACCTCCGGGCGTACGCCTGGAGGAGCGTCCTCTGGTCCGAGCGCACGTGCGCGGAGACGAACGGGTTCCCGGGCTCGAGTATCGTCGCCTCGCGGAGATCCTCGTCGGACAGGTTCTCGTTTCCCTCGAACGCGATCTCGGAGACGGTCCAGCGGTCGCCCTCGTAGACGCCGATCAGAAGCTGCGCCTCCAGACCGTCCTCGGTGACCGCGAGATCCTCGGCGACGACCTCCGCCTCGAAGAACCCCTGGCTTCTGTAGAACCGCTCGAGGTTGTCGAGGTCACGGTCGAGAGCTCTCTCTGTGAAGTGGCTCACCGAGAAGATGCCGCTCTCCTGAAGCTGCGTGTACGCCAGGAGCGCGTCCTTCGTGAAGGTCTCGTTCCCGATGATGCGGATCTCCGTGATCGCGGGGCCGAGCTCGAGGACGTTCTCCTGACGGCGCAGCTTGACCGACGGGTGCGTCGAAGCCCGGACCGTACCGGCGACCACGACCAGCACGCAGCACGCGAGCGCCGCGCAACGGAGGCGCAGGCGCCGCCGCTGCCGCGGTCGACGAGGACGTGCCAGGCAGTGCGCCCGGCGTGCCCTACCGGAACGTGGGACGGAACCTGAGTTCGACAGCATTGTTCCCCGTTGGATCGGCGCGGGTGGTAAGCCACAGCCTCTCGGTCAGTCGGGCGGACAGCTCGATTCGCTGCATTCCCAGGCTGCCGACGGCCATCGTGTAGTCGACTCGGAAATCGTCTCCGATCTTCTTTCCGAGCGTGACGTCGGACTCCATGATCCCATCCTGGTTGATCGCGTCGTCGTCGAACTTCACCCGGTCGAGGTGGAACGTCCTCTCGAGAGCCGACTCCGCGATTCCGAATACGCTGGCGGTGAACGTCCTTCTCACGACGTCGCCGAACGCGTCGCTCGAAGCCCCCGCCAGGTCACCGGTCTCGAAGAGCGTCCCGAACGTGTCCCCGAAGGTGAGGAGCGCGACGATGTCGGGCGCGGTCAGGTGCGGCACGCTCTCGAGCTTCGGCGTGCCGTCCATGACGTAGTCCCTGAACTCGAGCGTGACGTCGTATTTCGTCTCCGCCCGATCCTCGACCTCGACCGTCCCGAAGAGATCCAGGTAGGGATCGCTCCTTCTGGGATCCATGTAGCTCACGTTCAGCCGGTCGAGCGTGAACTCGTGGTCCATGTACTTGAACGAACCTTCTTCGGAGTAGACCCCGCCCGAGGGCTGAGGCTGCGCGAGGGTGCCTCCGACGTGGACCGACCCCCTGAGCGTGAGCTTCGCCGATCTGTTGTCGATCTCGACTCGGTCCTCGATGCCGGCGTCGAAGTCGAGCTGGACGTTCGCGGCCGGCGTCTCCGTCTCCTCGATGACGATCACCGCCGATCGCTGTCCGAGCATGTCGGCGAGCCCGAACGAATACGAGATCTCCATGCGCTCGATCGCGACGTTCCCGGAGAGGCGGGAACTGTCGGTGCTGCCGACCCACGAGATGTCGCCCCGCATTCTCGAGTCGAACATGCCGCGCACGGCGATCCGCGGGGAGTCGATGTCCGCTTCGAGCTGGAATGCTGTCGGGCGCTCGTCCCCGCCGAGCTCCGCGAACCCCGTGACGCCGAACCCTCCGCTCCCCATGCGCGCGGAGCCCTTGCTGACCGCGAACGCGCGGTCCGCGGCCGTGATCTCGAGCTCGATGTCGGTGACAGGCTCGACCAGATCAAATCCCTCGAGACGGCCGCCCGTGAGCGCGAGCGTCCCGTCCACGGACGGAGCGCTCGCAGGGCCCGTGATCGCGAGGTCGACATCGAGGTCGCCCTCGAGTCGATCGATCTCCGGCGGGAGGTTCTGGAGGTCGCCGAGCTTGAACGAGTCCGACGTCACGCGGAGGTCGAGAACCGGCTCGTCGGCAGGGGCATCGGATCTCGAGACGACCCCGGCGGGAGTGCGCGGACGACCCTCCGCCGGGAGCGCCACCGTCCCGCTCAGGGCTATCCTGCCGCCCCCCGCGGCGATCTCAGCGCCCTCGACCCGGATCTCCCCGTCCCCGAGCGAGCCGCGGCCCCCGAGACGGCTGAGACCCACGCCGTAGACGAGCGGCTCCTCGACCACCCAGGCGAAGTCGCCCGCGAGGTCGCCGAGCTCGCCCGCGAAGCTCGCGTCGAGGCTGAGCGATCCTCTGAGCACCGGCCCGAGCTCTCGGGCGAACGCCCGGACGAGGTGGCCTACGTCCACGTTGGAGGCGGAGACGTCGAGCTGCGACTCCGAGCCGTAGCCGAGCACCGCCGAGACGGAGATCCGGCCGCCCTCGGGAGATCCCAGCACCCTGCGCTTCCGGATGTCGACGCGCAGGGTGTCGATCTCGACGGCCCCTCCCGCCAGATCGAAGTTGACCGGCGACACCAGCTTGAACTCGACCGGATCGAAGGCAAGCTCCGCGCTGTCGAAGCTCCCGCGGCCGTAGACCGATGAGAGGGAGTCGGACCGTCCGACGAGGAGGGCGGAGCCGGTGGCGGAGATCCGCTTCCTCCCCCGGACGCCCGGAAGGAACTCGTCGCCGGCGTCGATGACGAGGTCGTCGCACGTGATCGAGACACCGAACTCGCGCGTCGGGTCGATCGCGAGGAACGTGAGCGAGTCCGGGACGATCGGGACGGAACCGTACATCGCGATCGTCCCCGACGTCGGGCCGTCGCCGAGGAGCGTGAACGTGAGATCCGACCGATCGCTCTCGGCCTCGAGCGTCACCGCGGAGAGCTCGATGCCGCGGACGGAGAGCTGGCGGAGGTCGACGTCCGCCTGGAAGACGGGATCGTCGACCTTGCCGCGGAGGCTGAATCGTCCGTCGATGATGCCCCGCGGCGTCACCGCGGGCGGTTCCGGCAGGAGCGCGGCGAGCGCCTCGAGGTCGACCGCCTCGAACCGCGCCACGAGATCGACCGTCTCCTCGTAGTCGAAACCGCCGGCAGCGGTGAACGAGCCCATCGTCCCGTCGATCGAGACGTCGGTGAGCGCGATCGAGTCCGGGCCCGCCTCGACCGCGAACGGGGCCTCGAGCTCGAGCGACTGCCCCCTCGCCTCCACGAGGAGATCTGTGACGACCGCCTCGATGGCGTACCTCCCACCGATGACACCCTCGGCGGTGACGCCTGCCGAGACCGTGCCGCCGAGGTCCATTGCGTCGGCGAGCGAGTCGGTGACGATCGTCGCGAGGTCGAGATCGATGAGATCCGCGGTGAGCGCGTAGCGCTCCATGTCCTCGACCGTGGCCGTCCCCTGCAGCGCTCCCCCGAGAGCGGAGAAGGTCGCCCGGTACGTTCCGTCCGAGCCCTCCGCGTCGATGGCCACCGGACCCGCGTCGAAGTCGCCCACCCTCAGATCCTGCGAGACCACGTAGACGGAGA
>JALGVN010000072.1 GCA_025774645.1 bacterium | reverse complement strand
GGACTCCTCGGGATCGAGGCCGGATGATCGCGATCAGGACGACCGAGGAGATCGAGCTCATACGGGAGAGCGGCCGGCTGGTCGCCGGAGCTCTCGAACTCGCCGCCGGACTCATCGAGCGCGGCGCGACGACCGGGAAGCTCGACAGCGAGATCGAAAACTTCATACGGAGCCACGACGCCAGCCCCGAGTTCAAGGGGTTCCACGGCTACCCGGCGTCGATCTGCACGTCGGTGAACGAGGAGGTCGTCCACGGCATCCCCGGGACCCGGCGGCTCGAGGACGGGGACATCGTCGGGATCGACATCGGCGTCCGGAAGAGCGGCTACATTGCAGACGCCGCGCGGACGTTCGCCGTGGGAGAGGTGCCGGAGGAGACGACCCGTCTGCTGGACGTGACGAAGCGGGCGCTCGATACGGGCTTGGGGGTGGTTCGGGTCGGCGTGCACCTGACGGACGTTTCGCACGCGATCCAGGGCGTCGTCGAGGACGCGGGATACGCGGTCGTGAGGGAGCTCGCCGGACACGGCGTCGGGACCGAGCTCCACGAGCCGCCGGAGATCCCGAACTTCGGGCCCGCGGGCTACGGACCGATCCTCGGCGCCGGGATGGTGCTCGCGATCGAGCCGATGGTCAACGCGGGCGGGCCGGCGATCGAGACGCTCGCGGACGGATGGACCGTCGTCACGGCGGACCGGAAGCTCTCGGCGCACTTCGAGCACACGGTCGTGGTGACGGAGGACGGAGCGGACATACTCACGGTCGCGGGGAGCGAGGCGGCCTGACACGGCGCAGTACGGGGAGCGAACACCTGTTCCCAGGAGAATGAATGGCGAAGCAGAAGGGTATCACCGTCGAGGGAGTAGTGGTAGAGGCGCTGCCGAACGCCATGTTCAGGGTCGAGCTGGACAACGGACACAAGGTCCTGGCGCACATCTCGGGGAAGATGAGGATGCACTACATCAAGATCCTCCCCGGGGACCGGGTGACGGTAGAGGTCTCGCCCTACGACTGGTCGCGGGGACGCATCACCTATCGCTACAAGTAGGACGTGGCAGCATCCCGGCTTCGCGATTCACTCCGGAGGCCGGGGTCGTCGGGAGGAATTATGAAGGTCAGATCATCGGTGAAGAGGATCTGCGAGCACTGTAAGCTCATCAAGAGGCACGGAAGAGTCCGTGTCATCTGCAAGAACAGAAGGCACAATCAGAGGCAGGGGTAGTCCTGCAAGAGGGAGGATGTCTCGTTGGCGAGACTCGTAGGAGTAGACATTCCTGACAACAAGAGGGCCATCGTAGCTCTCACGTACATCTACGGTATCGGCCGGACGTCTTCAGAGAAGATCCTGAAAGAGGCGGGGATCGACGGGGAGATGAGGGTAAAGGATCTCACGGCCGACGAGATCGGACGGATCAGGCAGGTCATCGAGAACGAATACCGTGTGGAGGGAAGTCTCCGCACCGAGATCGCGCTCTCGATCAAGCGCCTGAAGGACATCGGGTGCTACCGTGGCTGGCGCCATCGCCGCGGGCTCCCCGTCAGGGGCCAGCGCACGCGGACGAACGCCCGCACGCGGAAGGGTCCGAAGAAGACAGTAGCAGGCAAGCGGAAGAAGGCCGGCAAGAAGGGCTAGCCGGTCCGGGAGGTAACATTGGCTCAGCGTAAGAAGAAGACGGTCGAGCCCGACGGTGTCGCTCACATCAGGGCGAGCTTCAACAACACCGTGGTGACCCTCACCGACACGAAGGGCAACACGGTCGCCTGGTCGAGTGCGGGCCGGGTCGGGTTCAGGGGGTCGAAGAAGAGCACGGGATTCGTCGCGCAGCTCGTCGCCAGCAACGCGGCCGAGCAGGCGCTCCCGATGGGACTCCGGAGGGTGGAGGTGCGGGTGAAGGGTCCGGGGCCCGGGAGAGAGGCGGCGATCCGGGCTCTGCAGGCCGCGGGTCTCAAGATCACGGCGATCAGGGACGTGACGCCCATTCCGCACAACGGGTGCCGTCCCCCCAAGAAGCGAAGGGTCTAGGCAGGGAGGTCCACTAGATGGCGACGTATCACGGCTCGCGGTGCAAACAGTGCCGAAGCCACGGAATGAAGCTGTTCCTCAAGGGGCAGCGCTGCTACACCGACAAGTGCGCGGTGGAGCGACGCGCGTACGGCCCGGGCCAGCACGGCCAGCGGCGCAGACGCAAGCCCACGGACTACGGGATTCAGCTCAAGGAGAAGCAGAAGGCCAAGCGGATATACGGTGTGCTCGAGAAGCAGTTCAAGAACTACTACAAGGAGGCTGAGCGCCAGAAGGGCGTCACCGGCGAGAACCTCATGCGGATCCTCGAGCGCCGTCTCGACAACGTCGTGTACCGGCTCGGCTTCGCGCCGTCAAGGTCGGCAGCGCGTGAGCTCGTCGTGCATGGTCACCTCCGGGTCAACGAGCGGAAGGTGGACATCCCCTCGTACCTCATCAAGTCCGGCGACGAGGTCACCGTGAGGGATCGGAGCAAGAGGGTTCCCGATGTGAGGATGTCGGTCGACGCGAAGGCGGGCGTTGGAACCGTGGAGTGGCTCGAGCTCGACCCGAAGAAATTCTCGGGCAGAGTGCTCGAACTGCCGTCGAGGGGGCAGATTCCCTCTCCTGTCAACGAGCAGCTGATCGTCAACTTCTACTCCAGGTAGTCCCCGGCTTTGACCGGTTAGCGGCCAGTCGAAGGAGGCCAGCGCAGAATGAAGTGGAAGAATCTTAGGATGCCAGACGGTATCGTCTGGGACCGAGAGACGATGACCGGCTCCTACGGAAAGCTCGTTGCGGAGCCGCTCGAGCGGGGCTACGGGATCACGGTCGGCAACTCTCTGCGGCGCGTGCTCCTTTCGTCGCTTCAGGGGGCGGCCGTGACGGGGGTGAAGGTCGACGGCGTGCTCCACGAGTTCTCCATCGTTGAGGGCGTGACCGAAGACGTGACCGAGCTCATTCTGAACCTCAAGCAGATGGGTGTGATGATCCTGAGCGACGGTCCCGAGACGCTCGTCCTCCACTCCGAGGCCGAGGGTGACGTCAAGGCTTCAGACTTCGAGCCGAACCCGAACGTTGCGATCCTGAACCCGGACCTCCACATCGCGACCCTGGGAGCTGATACGAAGCTCCACATGGAAGTGGTGATCGGAGCGGGCAGGGGCTACGTTCAGGCGGAAGACCATCAGTTCGAGGAGAAGCCCATCGGCTTCATCGCGATCGACTCGGTCTTCTCGCCCGTCAAGCGCGTGAACTACGACGTCGAGAACACGCGAGTCGGACAGCGCACCGACTACGACAAGCTCACGCTGGAGGTCTGGACGGACGGAACGGTGACCCCCGAGGATGCTCTCTCGTACGCGGGGAAGCTCCTCAAGGATCACCTCCTTCTCTTCATGGCGTTCGACGAGGAACCGCAGGAAGAGGAAGAGGAGATCATCGACGAGGAGCAGCTCAAGCTGATCGACCTCCTGGGCCACAGCGTCGAGGAGCTGGAGCTCTCCGTCAGATCATCCAACTGTCTCCGCGACGCCGGCATCACGGCTCTGGGCGACCTCGTGAAGAAGTCCGAGGCCGAGATGCTCAAGTACCGGAACTTCGGCCGGAAGTCGCTCCAGGAGCTCGTCGACATCCTCTCTGACATGGGGTTGTCGTTCGGGATGGACGTCGACACGATCCTCGCGCCCATGCGCAGGGCGGAGGACGAGGAGCTCACGCCGGAGGTCCCGGAGGACGGGAGCCTCGTTCCTGCTGAGGAGCCTGTGGAGCGGCAGCAGCAGGACGACGAGTCCGAGCCTGCGTCCGAGTCCGAGGAGCAGCAGGAGGACGAAGAGCAGGTGAAGGCTCAGACGGAGATTCCCGAGGAGTAGCTCCGAGGGAGCCCGTGCCCGCGGGTGCTTCCGGGCCGCGCTCTTGCCCGGCGCGCCGGGTGGTGCGAACCGTGTAGAAAGGCAGGACCTAGAGATGCGACACAGGAAGAAGGGGCGGAGGCTCAACAGGACGTGGAGTCACCGGAAGGCGATGATGCGCAACATGGTGACCACGTTCATCGATCTCGGGAAGATCGAGACCACCGACGCGAAGGCGAAGGAAGTGCGGTCGCTCGCCGAGCGGCTCGTGACCCTCGCGAAGCGGGGGCCGGACGACCTGGCGGCACGCCGGCAGGCGCTCCGGGTGGTGCGGGACAAGCGCGTGGTGGCGAAGCTCTTCACCGAGATCGGCCCGAGGTACGCCGACCGGCCGGGCGGGTACACGCGCATCGTCAAGGTGGAGAACCGCCGCGGCGATGCGGCACCGCTCTCCATCCTCATGTTCGTGATGGAGCCCGTCACGTTCAAGGAGAAGAGGGAGCGCCGCGACGACGAGTTCGAGGAGGAGACTCCCCGGAAGAAGGAGCCCGAGCCGGAGCGTGCGGAGGCTGTCGAGGAGGCGGCCGACGCGGCTGTGGACGAGGCGTCGGATGGGGTGGCGGGGGACGCGGGGGACGTCGAGGGTGAGACCGCCGAGGCGGAAGCCGAGGCCACGAAGGAAGGCTGACCGTGACGCTGCCGTGTTTGAGGCACGCACGTTGGGATAGCAGGCGGGCGCCGAGCTCTACGGTCGGCGCCTCTCTGCGTACGGGGCAGGCGGTCGCGCTGCTCAGGTGTGCGGCCGCGGTGCTCGTGGTTTGTGTGACGCTCGTCTGCGGCGGGTGCGCCGGGACGGGGTTCGGGGGTGGGGAGGTGGCGCCGCCGCCCCCCCCGGAGGAGACCGCGACTCCTCAACCCGAAGGGCGACCGGCCAGGACCGTTCCGGAAGGTCCGCTGATCCGTGTCGGCCTCGAGCGCAGCGTGACGAGGGTCGCGATGAGCTCGAGCGGCCACTTCACCGTGGACGTCTACGCCGACAGCGTGCGGCACATCCCGACGGCCGAGGGGGAGGAGTGGCGGTTCCGCGCCGGCGGCGGCGGGATCGAGGGGACGGGGCCTTCGTCGGACTTCGAGATCGCAGCAGGGACCGTGAGGGTACGCTCGACCGGAGGGAAGCCGCTTGTCGTCGACGGGACAGCGTACCGGGGTGAGATCGAGTTCTTCCTGTCGGCGCCCGGGACGCTCTCGGTCGTAAACGTTGTTGGGCTCGAGTCCTACCTTCGGGGAGTCGTCCCGAAGGAGATCGGCCCGAGGCCGATAGGGGAGATCGAGGCGGTGAAGGCGCAGGCGATCGCCGCGCGCACGTACGCGATCGCCTCGGACGGCGGCCGGGCGGGCGGCGACTTCGATCTGTTCTCCTCCGTGCGGGATCAGGTGTACGGCGGCGTCGACGTCGAGACCGACGTCTGCGACCTCGCGATCGCAGAGACCGCGGGGCTCGTCGCTCAGCGCGACGGCGAACCGATTAACGCCTACTTCTACGCGAACTGCGGCGGGCGCACCGAGGCCCGCCACGAGGTTTGGGAGCTCGAGGAGCTTCCGTACCTCGTGTCGGTGTGGGACACGCCGCGTGGCTCGCACCGCAGGGAAGAGGCCTACTGCCGCGGGGGCGCCAACTTCGACTGGAGCGCCGAATGGACGGGGGTCCAGATCGAAATGCTCGTCCAGGAGTACCTGCCGCGGTACGCATCGACGCCCGTGCAGGAGGCGATCGGCGCCGTACACGACGTGAAGGTGACCGAGCGCACGCCCTCCGGTCGGGTGAGGTGGCTCGAGATCCGAACCGACGCCGGGACCTACCGGGTCTTCGGCGACAGGTCGCGCTGGGTCCTCCGGCGTCCGAAGGGCGGCGGGATTCTCTGGAGCGCGTGGTTCGACCTCGACGTCGAGAAGAGCGGCGGCCGGGTGTCCCGGGTCCGCGCGAAGGGGAAGGGGTACGGCCACGGGGTCGGCATGTGCCAGCACGGCGCGATGGAGATGGCACGCCGCGGGCACTCACACGGGGAGATCCTCAGGCACTACTACGCCGGCATCGAGATTGCACCTCAGTACATACCGGAGGCGAGGTGATCGCGTTGGCCGGGAAACGGCTCCATGCGGCGCCCCCGCGCGGACGTGATTCTGGGTTGACAAGGGGTCCTAGGCTCCTATATTATCAATTCGACTGACTTGCGGGGTCGTAGTTCAGTTTGGTTAGAACGCCGGCCTGTCACGCCGGAGGTCGCGAGTTCGAGTCTCGTCGGCCCCGCCATCGCGAAGAGCCCGGTCCTTTCGGACCGGGCTCCTCTGTGTAGTCCCGCGTGCCGCCCGGATGGCCCCTCCTTCGAGCATCACCTGAGCAGAACGACTCTCCTTGTGGCCGTCTGGTCCCCAGCGACGAGCCTGGCGAAGTACACACCGCTGGCGACGCGCCTGCCGTCTGTGTCCGTGCCGTCCCAGTAGGTGACGGCAGCGCCAGGGGTCGCCACTCCGTCGACGAGCGTAGCTACAAGTCGTCCGCTCACGTCGTAGATCGAGAGACTCGTGGTCTCGCCGCTGAGCGGAACCGCGTACGCGATCTCCGTTCCGTGAGTGAACGGATTCGGGGCAGGCCCGGAAAGAACGAACGCGCTCTCCTCGGGCACGCCTGTCCAGACGTCGGTGTCGAAGCTGTAGGTCAGCACGCCGCTTCCCTTGTTGATGACGATGAGACACGCCACGCTCATGTCATCGAAGCCCTCCACCAAGATGTCACCGTTGCCGAACGGGTTAAGCAGGATCTCCCCGTAGTAGAAGGCATCACCGGCGTTGTCCAGGTAGGCGACGTGCGCGGCCTGGGGCGAGCCGCCCCCAGGGCCGCTGTAGGCGATATGTAGCGCCTCGGCCTGGGACGTCCCCCGCTCGAAGTGGATGTAGTTGCAGGCACGACCTTGTGGTCTTTCCTCTGGGGGCGGCGAGCCGTTGACGACGGGGAAGTCCGTGTAGACCGCCTGCGGCAGGGCCTCCGGCCAGCCTGGGTCCCCACCTTCCTCGTAGTGGTTCCCGTCGTCTCTCTCGCCAGTGAACCAGTTCCAGATCCAGAACTCCTCAACAGCGTCTTCCAGGCTGGTCCCGTAGTTGCCGAGGACCTCGTCCAGAGAGCTGAACGCGCTTGATCCTGCGATCACCTCGCACTCGTACCAGATCTCGGGGATGATACCGGCTCCGTGGGTCTCGGAGAGGTAGAGGTTCCAGAGGACCATCCCGTTACCATGATTGAGATCGGTCGAGCTCAGAGACACGTAGGGGTACTCCAGCACGTAACCCAGCCAAAAGGTGAATACGTTGTGGTAGTCGTACGTGGTCTCGAGGGCCCAGGTCGCTGTGGCCCGCCGAATCCAGCGCATCTCATCGGCGTCATGCGCGTAGACCGCCGCGATCCCGACCACCCACGATTCGCAGAAGCGCACGAAGTTGATCGGGACAGGAGAACCGATCGTGAAGTCGTTGTGGAACTGACCGTAGCTCGTCGAGGCTCCGGGAGGATCCCCGGGAGTGGCGTAGCCCCGAACGGCGAGAGTCCAGTTGGGAAGGCAGTCCATGACGTAGATATCGTAGTGGTCGCTCCCTCCACCTCCGTCCGGATCGCTCCCGTCCGGCGGCGGCGGCCTGAAGCCGAGCGTGTCCACGAGTCCGCGCCACAAGCGCTCGGCCGCTACCTTGCACTCGTGAAGGTACGTGGTGTCCGGCCAGCCGTACATCATGTCGGGGCCCGTGGTGGCGTACCAGATCCTGAAGTGCTCGGTGTCGACGTGGTACGGGAGCGTGGGTCTCTGTCTTGAGCCTTCCCTGGCTGCGCTCGGGTCCGCGTCAACCTCGTCGGCAATGCTGAAAACAGCGGTCCTGGAAGCGGCAGCTTCACAGACCGCGTTCTCACCAGGCACGCGGGCAAGCGTCCCGGTTGACGCGAGAACGAGGCACGCGAGGGTGAGAATCCCCACGAGGGGGATGGCGCGTCCTTTCCCTGTGGCACACATCAGTTTCCTCCTTGAATCAGAGATGGCAACGCTGATCACTGCAGGTGGGAGTGGTTTGCTCATCGCCGTCCCTCGGCTGCGATGGACACTGGTGGGTTATCCGAACGTCGCATCGTCCTCATTCACGCGCCTCCTTGGTGATTGACGCAGGAGCGGATCGGTCTGAGGAAGCCCGGGCCGACGCGGCTGCATCGCCATCTAGTGGCCCGCCGCTCCTCGAGCCAGGATCGGGACGTACTGCGTGCCGTTCATCAGTCGGTGTGCGGTGGCTTGCATGTCTGGTCGGAGCTTCCTCGCACGCACTGAGGGAGCTCCCGGATCGCTGTGTCGCGCGGGGCTCGCCCCCTGTGTCGCACGACTGCGATCGTCTGTGTCCCGTTACTGCTGTGACATCGAGGCAGATGTAGAAGACAAGAGGCTCGGTGCCTCGGGGACTTGTTCGAGGGAACAGGAGGCGATGGGCTGCGAGGTATTCAGGTGGCGTAGGAATCTCAGTTGGTAGTGTACTCCGGAGCTGGGTGGGCGTCAATCAGTTTATAGCGCAGAGCGTTCCATCATATGCCTACCGGACCTGTGGTGCTCTCCCACGCAGCGTGAGGACGGGCAGGACGACTGAAGCGAACCTCCATGGCTCTCCCGGTGGATCGTTCCATGCACCGGCCGCTGTCGGTGCGGGTCAAGCCCACCACCAGTCGAATCCAGCGCGCTTCATCAGATCAGCGCTCAGATGCCCGGGAGCCTGTGAGCTCGAATGGCCTCTGATTAGGCGACGCCAGCCGTCACACCTGGGCCCGCGCGTCCCCGAGGAGACGCTGTGCCTCGCGGATGACCGCGAGCACACCGTCGTCCGGTGCCAAGATGAGGGTTCGAAATGAGTCTCGTCGGCCCCGCCATGACGAGAGGGCTGCCCTTCCTTGGGCAGCCTCTCTCTTTGTTGAATGGATCGTTGAGCCTCCCGCTCCCTGGGTTGTGCTGCCGAGCCAGTCGGGGTACGATCCAACGGCGTCGTGTCCCAGCCGATTCTGGTCCTGAAGTTGGACACCCGGTGGAGGGTGCTCGCGCTTCGGGAATCGAAAGGTACAGAAGCCCATGATGCGCGAATCCGCTGGCCGGCAAAGGACGCGCTTCCCCACCGGCGCAGATGGATCGTCTCCTTCCGGATTCCGGCCTCTGGAGTTGGTTGTCCTGCTCGCGATCGTCGCCCTCGGCCTGTGGCTGCGGTGGGCTTACCTGCAGGAGATTCGCTTCACCCCTGAGTTCAGCCACCCCCTGATAGATCCGCTGTTCAATGACTACTGGGCGCGCGGCATCGCGACCGGCGACTGGTCGTCGACGCTGGTGATGCGCGCGTACGGCTATCTGCCTGACATCCAGAATCTGCCGTACTTCAGGGCGCCCGGTTATGCGTACTTCCTGGCCGGCGTCTATCGGGTTCTTGGACCGGACTATATGGTCGTTCGGCTTGTCCAGATGGGCGTCGGGCTTCTGAGCGCCGTCGTCGCATTCCTGCTGGGCCGCGCGCTCTTCGGCCGAGCGGTGGGCCTCGTGTTCGCCGGCTTCATGAGCATCTACTGGGGTTTCATCTACTTCGAGGCGGAATTGGCCGAGCCATCCGTCCTCATCCTTCTGCTTCTGCTGTTCGTGTATCTCCTTTACCGATGCGCGCGCTTCGCCCCGCTGCCGAACGCGCCAATGGCGGGGCTGGCGCTGGGGCTCGCTGTCCTGATGCGGCCCAATGTGCTGCTCCTGGGTGTGGCAGCGATAGTCTGGGGCTGGTGGGTCGTGCGGCACCGGCGGGGAGTGGCGTGGTTCAGGGTGTTCTCGCCTCCACGAATTCGTTCCGATCTCGTCGAACCTGGGTGTCAACCTGTATATCGGCAACAATGAGAGTGCCGAGGGTACCTTCACTGCCGACTCCCCCGAACTCTCCAGGTTTGGGAGTTGCTTCGACTACCCGCACACGGTTGCCAGCTTGGAGCGCGAGCTCGGAATCCATCTGACGCACTCCGATGTATCGGCCCACTACGTGTCGAAGGCTCTGGAGTTCGCGGCGCACAACCAAGCCCGATTCCTGCAGCTGACACTGAAGAAGGCCTATCTCCTGGTGAGTCCGCATGAGATAACCCTCAACAAGGTACTTCACTACGAGCGCCTGAACTCGAGGACATTGGCGAGCATTCCCTTCAACTTCCCGGCAGTGCTGTCGCTTGGTATCGTCGGGACGGTTCTCGCTCTTCGTTCCAGGCGTCGGACATCGGCCGACTCACTGCGTCGATCGGGCGCTGACACCGCGGCACACGAGGCCGTCCTCTTGCTTCCGGTTCTTGCGGTGTCGTATCTTGCGTCAGTGCTTCCCTTCTTCGTCACATCGCTCTACAGGATGCCCGTGGTTCCACTTCTTCTACTCCCGGGAGCTTACGCCGTGTGTTGGATCGGCTCGCGGCTGGCCGCTCGCGACCTTCGTGCGGCGGGGCTATGTCTGGTCGCTCTCCTGGCCGTATTCGCCCTGGCGAGCCAGCCGCTCATCCCGTACGAGCCTAGTTTGGGGAAGTGGCATCTTGATCGCGGGATCGTGCGCGCTCTGGACCGTCGCGACGCCGATGCGGCTGAGGAGTACCGCAAGGCGATTGCCATTGCGCCTGGCTCAGCGACGGCGCATCACAATCTTGGCATCGTGCTGGCAAGATCAGGCGAGCTTGGGGACGCGGCCACTCACATCGCACGGGCCGCCGAGCTCGACTCAGGACTGGCTCCGGCTCACATCGGTCTAGCCGATGTGCGAGCGGCGCAAGGCAGGGGAGACGAGGCGGCCGAGAGCTACAGGAGGGCCCTCGAGACGGATCCACGCTCGGTCTGGGCTCGCAACAACCTGGCCGCGCTTCTCGTGGGGAACGGGAGATTCCGCGACGCCGCTCGTCTGCTCGAGGAAGCGCTTGAAATCGATCCGGGAGATGCGAAGTCCATGAGCAACCTGTCCTGGGTGTTGGCCGTTAGCCCGGTGGAGGAACTCCGAGACGGCGAGAGAGCCGTCCGATTGGCAGAGCGCGCGGTCGAGGTCACAGGCGGGAGCGACCCTGCTCTGCTCGGCACTCTTGCCGCGGCCTATGCTGAAGCTGGGGATTTCGAGGCTGCTGTTGAGACGGCGGCACG
>JALGVN010000309.1 GCA_025774645.1 bacterium | reverse complement strand
AACTCGTACGCGGGGCCTTCGTAACCATCGGTACGGTACGGCTCAACGAGCTCCGGCCGGAACCCGTAGACGTAGCTGATCTCGCCTGCTGAGTCTGCCCAATCGAAGATCCTCGGATCGAAGTGGTCGCTGTGCTCGTGGGTGACGAAGACGACGACGTTCTCATCGTCGATCTCCGAGGGCACGATGTGCCCGTTCGACAGGGATGCCGACGCGGGAGGATCGTCTCCCTTCCAGTAGTCGAAAATGAGGAAGTGGTCGCTGGTCTTAACCGCGAATCCGCAGTGACCGAGGTACCACATCACCGCCTCGCCGTCTGCGACTCGTCGGTCGAGGAGTTCGGGTCGCCCGTAGTTCTCTTCGAGACCATCGACACGTGCTCCTGCGGCGACGAGCGCGTCGGCGATGTCCTTGTAGCCGTACCTGGCTGCGTACTCGAGTGCCGTCATCCCGTATGCGTCCGTCGCCGCGACGTCGGCGGAGTACTCGATGGCCAGTAGGGCGAGCTCCGTCTGTCCACCCACCGCGGCGGAGTGCAGAGCCGTCCGCTCCCAGTCGCCGTCAGGTCGGTCGACGTCGGCGCCTCTTTCGAGGAGAAGACGAGCGATCTCGAGGTTCCCGTCGACGAATGCGCGCCCGAGAGGCGTCCCTCCCGAGTCATCTACGGGATCGGGCTCGGCTCCGAGCTCCAGCAGCCGCGCGACCGCCTCCTCGCTCCCGCGAATCGCTGCCCAGAGCACCGGCGTCCGGCCGGAGTTCGACTCTTCGTTCACGTCGACGCCGTTCTCAACGAGGATGCCGATGATCTCGGCATACCCGCGCTCGGCCGCGCTGTGGATCGCCGCCCACTGGTGGTCGTTCCTGGCTTCGACGCTCACGCCGGCGTCGATGAAGTACCGGACGATGTCGGCGTTCCCAGCCGCGCAAGCGAACATGAGGGCGCCGGAGCCCTCGTGCACGCGGTCGTAGATGTCGGCGCCGTGCTCGACCAGAAGCTCGACCGTCGCGAGGTCGGCGTTCGCCCTCACGCCACTGAGGAGCGGCGTGTACCCCGCCCGGTTCCGTACGTTCGGGTCGGCGCCGTTCTCGAGGAGGAGCGCCATGGTGGCGACGTCACCGTTGTAGACGGCGCCGTGGAGCGGCGTGCTCCCGTTGATGGTCGTGGCGCTGACGTCAGCGCCGCGCTCGATCAGGAACGCGGCGATCTCGGGCTGTTCGTTGTAGGCAGCGAAGTGGAGAGGCGTGAGGCCGTTGACGTCCGCGTGGTCGATGGCGGCGCCCTTCTTGACGAGGTGCTCGGCGACCTCCATCTGCCCGTAGATGGCCGCCACGTCGAGCGCCGTACTCTCCTCGTTGTCGCCGACGTCGATGGGGGCTCCGGCCTTGAGCACGACCTTGATCACTTCGAGGTGGCCCTCTCGGGCCGCGATGTGGAGCGGTGTCTCGTTCCTTACGTCCTTCTCGACTGCGAGTTCGGGATCCTCCTTCAGGAGTTCCTTCACACGCGCCGCGTCTCCCTCGGCGGCCGCATCGTGGATCTCGCTCGCCAGGACGGGCGTAGCGATCGCCAGGACGCCGACCACCGCGAGGATGAGCATGGTTCTCACAGGGCTCCTCCCGCGCTAGATGGCCCATGGACGAACGGGGCCCGCACCCTGTCGGAAGCGGGGCCCCAGAGCGCCTGAGTAAGGGGGGCAAACTCCAGTCGCGCTCGTCTTCACCCCCTTTGGACAGGCGGGCAGGGACATCGGTTGAACGGCCCGTCAGACGAAGGTCGCTCCTCGCGAAGTCCGCGGAGGGGCCAAGAAGAAGGCCCCCGCGGGGGAACCGCGGGAGCCTTCTGGAATGCGTGAGCCGTGACCGGGCAGCCGTCAGCGAGTGCCGGAGACCTCGTAGTTCACGTAACCGGCCTCGTCGCTCTTCGCGGCCACGAACCGCGAGCCGAGCTTGTAGACCTTCGCCGAGAACTGACTCCCGTCGTCGAGCGAGGTGTAGAGCCTCCCCTCCTTGATCTCGTAGGGATTGCCCGTAATGTCCGACCCGCCGTGCATGGCCGCGAAGCCTGCGTCCTCGCCGCGCCAGCGGATACCGTCCAGCGTGAAGAGCGAGCCGGTCACCTGACCCGTGACGTTGTTCGTAATGCGGACGAGCTTCCCGACGAGAAGGTCCTTCAGCTCCTCGGTCGTGAGCGCCCTGCCGCCCTCTGCCTCGACGCTCGCTACCGTGAGCGCGCCTTCCTTCCCGCGCGCCTCGTCCTCGGCACTCGGGGTATACCAGATCGGAGAGGTCCACGCGCGCTCCTGGAGCGTGGAGGGCTCGGGTGGCGCGATCCCGAGCCGCATCGCGTCGTACGTCGTGTAGCGCGGCGTCGGGATCTGAAGCACGCGCGCGTAGTAGAACGCGCGAACGGTCGGATCGAATCCCGTATCGCGCCAGAGCCCCTTGAGCTCGGCGTCGCCGATCGAGTTATCATACGAAGCTCCGGCCAGATCGACCGTGCTGCCGACCTCCGGCATGAGGCCGGTGTTCGGGTTCACAACGCGGCCGTCCGAGACGGCGACGTCGTACACCGTCTCAAACGTCTGCCCGAGATAGGTCCAGCCCTTGACGATCTGGACGCGGTCGAGGTTCGCACCGTTCGCGTCCTTCACGGCCCACACGAGGAACGCGGGGCCTCTCTCCGGCGCGTCGCTCAACGGCAGGTCGCCTCCCATCGCGACACCCTTGTCGTAACCGATCGACAGGAAGTCGGGGTGGT
>JALGVN010000071.1 GCA_025774645.1 bacterium | reverse complement strand
CTCTATCCCCGATCGGTCTGCGAGCCTCCCCCTCCCGCGCCTCCTCAGACTGCGGAGCCGACTTCGTACCCCTCCGATACATAAGCACCCAGAAGAGGCCGAAGAAGAAGGTCCAGAGGGCATTGATGACCCCGGTCAGCGACCACCCCTCCAGGATCAGCTTGACAACATAGAAGACGCTGGCCGCGAGCAGGATCAGACCGCTGACCAGGAGAATCCACGCGAATCGGTGAGGTTTCGTCTCGACGTCTGCCATTCCCAGTCTCCTCAAGGACTCCTCAGCCACGGGCCTCGCTACGATCCGCCCGCGCCCCCACCGCCTCCCGCACCCGCTCCGCCGGCACCGCCGCCCCCAACCTCGGATGCACCCCCGCGATCGCCTCCTTCACTCCCCACGCCACCTTCCGGTACGACTCGTGCCCCTGCACGCGCGACCTGAGCCGCACGAACTGGTACGCCTCCCGGAAGTTCATCCCCATGAGGAACCGCTTGTTGAACGCGAGCGGGACGGCGTACTGCGCGTGCATGGCGTCCTCGGAAACCAGCTCCCGCCACGCCGCCGCGGTCTCCTCGAGCGCCGCCGAGACCCGCGACCCGAGCCCGGCCTCCCGGGCGTCGGTGGTCACGGCGTACCCGAGCTCGCACCCGAGCGGCTGCTGCGTCTGCATGGTCATCCGGTGGCGCTGGATATCGCGGTAGGCGCCGAAGTCGCAGGTGATCTCAAAGGTGTAGGCAGTGCTCTCGAACTCCCGAACCGGTGCCTCATGGCCTCCAATGCCCCGGAGTGCCTCCATCAAGAGCACGCCTATCCTATCCTGACCGAGCCCGTCCACCAGGGCCCGGATGTCTTCGTATGGTCTGTCGCAGGCCCGGAACATCAGCGCCGCGAGCACTGCCCTCTCCCCGTCCGGGTCGTAATCGACGAGCCTGACCCCCGACGAGACCTCCGAGGAAGCCTCCCCCGCGTCCAGCTCCGGCAGCATCGCCGACGCCATCCGCTCTTCCCATCCCGCGAGATAGTCCGATGACTCGGTGTACTTGAGAAGCGTCGGCACGATCGGCTGCGCGACCACCCGCAGTTCGTCCGCGAGCTCGCGCATCTCATCCAGCGGACTCGACGCCATCTTCACGAGCCCGTGCCGAAGCTCCCGCGCGTTCACCGTCCAGCCGAGGTTCGTCTTCGCCGCCGCCGGCAGGAGCCCCCTAATCGAATCGCACGCCTTCCCCGCCGGTGTGTACCCCAGCTCGCGCCACTCGGGGCCCTCGTACTTCCCCTCGCAGAACTCGAGCGCGGCCGGCATCAGCTCGTGGTACGTCGCGTACAGCCCCTCGATCGTCTCCCGGTAGAGCTCCCCCAACCGCCCCGACTCGAACGCGGGCGGCGTGTAGTAGTTCTCGGCGCTCATCACCTGGTAGCGCGTCGACTTCTCGGTGAACGAGCCGAGCCTGTTCTCCTCGACGACCTTTGCGCCCAGGATCGAGATGTTCTCGATCGCGATCGAAAGAACGGCGTGCTCGGCCACCGACGAGTGCCCGTAGCCGATCACCCACTTCTCGTGAAACCTCGAGGAGTTCGTCTCGGTGAGCTCGCGCGCGATCTCGTCGAACGACTCCGGCGATCGCGACGTCTTCGCGAAAGCGACCGCGACGACCTCCGGTGGGAGGTCGTCGAGAGTGTAGACTCTGAGCGGCTTTCCCGTGCGAGACATGGGCGCCTCCGCCACGCCAGGTGATCGGACAGCGTCCGGGGAACTACGCGTCGGCCTTCTTCTCTTCGGTCTCGGGCTCGTCAGCCGGCTTCTCAGGCTTGGCCTCGGGGGCCGGCTCCGCGGGCGCGGCCTCGGGGGCAGGCTCCGCGGGCTTGGCCTCGTCAGCGGGAGCTTCCTCCGTCGCGGCCTCGTCGGGCTCCTTCGTGGCGAAGTCGGCGCCGCCGAAGTCCTTCCCGTACTTCCGGACGAACCTCTCGACGCGGCCCGCGCTGTCGATGAGCTTCTGCTGGCCGGTGAAGAACGGGTGGCAGGCCGAGCAGATCTCGACCTGGATGTCCTTGAGCGTCGAGCGGGTCTTGAATTCGTTCCCGCAGACGCACTTCACCGTGGTTTCCTCGTAGTTCGGATGAATGTCTTTCCTCATGTTCCTCGTCCTCCGGATTACAGCATGAATCATCGCGTCGGTGTAAGGGTCAGCCTACTATCTAAACGCACCCGCACGCCGGTGTCAACCACGCGTGCGGGCGCCGAAAGAAGACCCAGCTACATGGAGCTCATCGAGTCCAGGAACTCCTGGTTCGTCTTCGTGTGCCTGAGCTTGTCGAGCAGGAACTCCATCGCCCCCACGGGCGTCTGCTCGCTCACGAACTTTCTCAGGATCCAGAGCCTGTTGATGATGTCCTCGGAGATCAGGAGCTCTTCCTTCCGCGTCCCCGACTTCAGGATGTCGATCGAGGGGAAGATCCTCCGGTCGGTGAGCCTCCTGTCGAGCACGAGCTCCATGTTGCCCGTCCCCTTGAACTCCTCGAAGATGACGTCGTCCATACGGGAACCGGTGTCGATCAGAGCCGTCGCCAGGATCGTGAGGCTCCCCGAGTCCTCGGTGTTCCTCGCCGCGCCGAAGAACCGCTTCGGCCGCTGGAGCGCGTTCGAGTCGACGCCGCCGGTGAGGATCTTGCCGGAGTGCGGGACGACCGTGTTGTGCGCTCGAGCGAGACGCGTGATCGAATCGAGCAGGATGACGACGTCCTTCTTGTGCTCGACCAGGCGCTTCGCCTTCTCGATCACCATGTCGGCCACCTGGACGTGACGCTCCGCCGGCTCGTCGAACGTCGAGGAGATGACCTCGCCCTTCACGCTCCGCGCCATGTCCGTGACTTCCTCCGGTCGCTCGTCGATCAGGAGCACCATGAGCACGACCTCGGGGTGGTTCGTCGCGATCGAGTGCGCGATCTTCTGGAGGATGACGGTCTTGCCGGCCCTGGGCGGCGACACGATGAGGCCTCGCTGCCCCTTCCCGATCGGGGTCAGCATGTCGATGATCCGGGTCGTCATGTCGGTGGGGACGAGCTCGAGGTTGAGCTTCTCCTCCGGATAGAGCGGTGTCAGGTTCTCGAAGAGGATCTTCGTCTTCGCCAGCTCGGGGTTCTCGAAGTTGACGGCTTCGACCCTCAGGAGCGCGAAGTACCGCTCGTTCTCCTTCGGAGGCCGGACCTGCCCAGAGACGATGTCGCCCTTCCTGAGGTCGAACCGCTTGATCTGGGAAGGCGAGACGTAGATGTCGTCCGGGCCGGGCAGGTAGTTGTAGTCGGCCGAACGCAGGAACCCGTACCCGTCCGGCAGGATCTCGAGGACGCCCTTGCTGAAGATGAGGCCGTTCCGCTTGGTCTGCCCCTCGAGGATCCTGAAGATCAGATCCTGCTTCCGGAGGCCCCCCACCCCCTCCACACCGAGCTGCTCCCCGTACGAGCAGAGTTCGCGGATCGTCTTCTGCTTGAGCTCAGCGATGTCGAGGTTCTCGCTGCCCGACAGAGACGGCGCCTTCACCGGCGCGGCCGCGGTCTTCTCGGCGACGGCCTCGGTCTTCTTGGCGACGGCCTCGGTCTTCTTGGCGACGGCCTCGGTCTTGTCGGGCGCCTCGTCCTCGGACGCCTTCGCGGCCTTGGCCTCTTCGGCCTTGGCGGACGCTGTCTTCGCGGCGGCGGTCTTCGTCGTCCGGGTCGTCTTCCCCGTCCCGCCCGAGGACCCCGCCGACTTCGTCGTGCGCCCGGTCGTCTTCTCCTTCGTCGTGCCTACCTTGTTTGTCGCTTTCTCTGCCATTCACTCCACCTTACGAAGAGCGTGCTCTTCTGTGTTGTTGCGCGTGCTCACGTTCATGCGGTCGAAGGCAACGGCCGGCGACCGCCTACGTATCAGAGTAGTGCCCTGTAACGAAGTTACACTCGGGAGATCCTCAGACGGGATGAAAGCTGGGTCGGTGTGCTCCGGATGGGCTGCCGCTGAAGAGAGCGCTGTAATGGATGTCCGACTAAATACTAGTGCACGAGACCGAAGGTGTCAAGGCGAATCGGAGTCATCGACGTCCGGGGCGCCTCCGCTCCCGCCTGCCGGACCGCCCGCGCTCCCGCCCACGGCTCCACCCGACCCGCCGCCTCCCCGCTCTCCGTGGGCGACGTCGGTCAGCCGCTTCCGCTCCTCCTCGATCGGGAGAGCCTCCGACTCCTCGAGGAGCCTCCTGAGCCTCTCGCCCCCGGCGCGCTCGTCGTCGAGCAGCTCCCGCGCGAAGGTCCCGTCCCGTACCTGAGCGAGAATCGTCCTCATGCCCTCGCGGGACTCCGGACCGATCACGAGGTCCCCGCGGGTCAGATCCCCCAGAAGGGCCGTCCGGCTGATCTTCTCGCGCATGCCCTTGATCCCGTACCGCCGGATCAGGTTCACGGTGAGCTCGAGCTCGAAGAGGCACTCCATGTAGGCGAGAGCGGGCTCGTACCCCGCCTCGACGAGCGTGTCGTACCCGGCCTGGATGAGCCGTGTGACGCCGCAGGCGAGGACCGCCTGCTCGCTGAAGAGGTCGATCTCGGTCTCGTCCGAGAACGTCGTCTCGAAGATCCCCACCCGCCCGGACCCGAGCGCCTTCGCGTACATGAGGGCCGTGTGGCGGGCGCGCTTCGTGACGTCCTGCTCCACGGCGACGGCCGCCGGGAGCCCGCTCCCATCGAGATAGAGCTCGCGGAGCCTGAGTCCGGGGCCCATCGGCGCCACCAGCACGACGTCCTGCCCGTGCGGTGGCTCGACCCCGCCGAACCGGATCGGGAACCCGTGCGCGAAGAGGAGCGTCGCCCCGGGCCTCACGTTCGGGACGACGACGGTCGGCACGAACGTCGGCATGATCTCGTCGGGAACCATGAGCGCGACGACGTCGGCCTTCCCGCAGGCCTCCTCCGGCGTGAGGACGGTGAGCCCCTCGGCCTCGGCCTTCGACCGCGAGAGGCTCTCGGCCTTGAGTCCCACCACGACCTTGACGCCCGAATCGCGGAGGTTCAGCGCGTGCGCCTCACCCTGGTTCCCGTAGCCCAGAACGGCCACGGTCTTCCCCGCGAGGGGCTTTCCTACCAGGTCGTTGTCCTTGAGTATCTGCATACGGAGCTCGCGCTCGGAAGGAGTTTCAGGAAGGGTGCCGCCCGGCCGGGAAGAGAACATCGGCCCCGCGAGGAGCCGACGTTCCCGTCCCAACCGTCTCACACGGCGCCCGCGAACGTCCGGTGCGCCGTCCTGGAAGTCGGCCTACTCGCCTTCGCCGGCAGCATCGCCGCCAGTCTCTTCGCCGGCAGCCTCGCCGCCGGTGTCTTCGCCGGCCTCTTCACCGGTCTCGCTGCCGGCCTCCTCCTCCGTTTCCCTCAGGGGGATCTCACCACGGAGGAGCGACTCGACCATGTTCAGCTCGTGCATCGCCTCGTCCTCGCGTCCCAGCTTCGCGTAGACACGGGCGAGCGCCCGGTGGTACGTGACCTCGGTGTCGTTCAGGTCGATCAGGCGCTCGAGCGGCGCGACCGCTTCCTCGTGCTCCTCGAGCGCGGCCTCATCGAGCCCGGTCTCGTCGAGCTCCTTCGCGATCGCCCAGTGCGCGAGGAAGACCCTGTAGAGAACTTCCTCGTCGTCCGGGCTCAGTTCGAGGTGCTGGTGGAAGTACCTGAGCGCGTCGTTGTAGTCCTTGCCCGAGTAGTACATCATGCCGATGTTGTAGTTGATGTCCGGGTAGTCCGGGTCGAGCTGCTGGATCTTCTCGAAGTACTGGAGCGCGAGCTCGTGGTCGCCCAAGGACGCCAGGCTCCCGCCCTTCGTCTCGTAGACTCGGATGAGGTTCTCGATCAGGACCTCGTTGGTGGAATCGTACTCGAGCGCCTCCTCGAAGACCTCGATGGCACGGTCGTAGTCCATGCTCATGTGGAGGGCGTAGCCGAGGTTGATGTAGGCGTTGACCTGCCGCGGGTCGATGACGATCGCCTTCTCGAACTGGTCGATCGCGTCGAGGTACTGCGCCGCGTCGTTGAGCCGCTCGCCTTCCTTGTCGTACAGGAGCCAGTAGTAGCTGATGGTGTTCTCGACCTCCGCCTTCGCCTTGTCGTCAGCGGCGAGATCGAGTGCGAGGAAGAGCTCGTCGTGCGCCATCTGGAGCACCTCGGTGTCGGCGTACGCCATGCCGAGGTACATGTGCGGCTGCCAGGCGTCGGGCGAGTTCCTGATGGAGATCTGGAGCTGCTCGATGGCGTTCTCGTAGTCCTCCTGCCCCAGATAGACCTTCCCGCTCGTGAACGCGGGATCTGAACCGCACCCGGCGAGGAACGCGATCGTGCCCGCGGCCAGGAGCGCGCAGGCGATTCTCGCTACCTTCATTACCCCCTCCTTCTAGGAGCTGCCTCTCAGGGATGTCTGCGTGTCGCGGTCGTCTTCAAGCCGGAGAAGTATATCTACCTGCCTCCGGGGTGTCAAGCCATAGCGAACGCACTGTCATGGCGAACGCGTCCGTCCGGACCCTCTCCGGGGCCGTCGGCGCGCCGTCTGGCTGGAGTCCGGTCTCTACATGAGTCTGGTCCCGTTCACGGAGAGCTCGTAGTGGCAGTTCAGGAACTCTGCCGCCCTCCTCGAGACCACCATTCTGGAGAGGAATATCTCGAAGTACTCCATGACCTGCGAGATCTTGGTGCTGACGGTGAGGTCGAGCCTGATGATCTTCTCCTCGGGCATGACCTCCAGGATCGACTTCTTGACCGCGTAGTTCACGCGGTCGTGGATGTCGAACCGGATCGTGTTGGGGTTCCGGACGCGCGAGCGGTGCACGTCGGCCTTGTCCGCGAGGATGAGCGCCGCCGAGACGTTCGTCGCCGGGTCGGCGTGCTCCTCGTGGTGGTTCCCGATCGCGGCCATGATCTGCGTGATCTCGAACAGGGGCATGCCGCGGTCCTTCAGGAGCTCGAACGCGATCAACGCCCCCGTCTGGGCGTGATCCTGCCTGTTCACGAGGTTCCCGATGTCGTGCATGTAGCCGGCGATGCCGGCGAGATCGGCCTCGCGGCCGTTGATGCCGAGCTTCTTGAGGAGCTTCTGAGCCGTCCTGCCGACCCACTTCCCGTGTCTGACTCCGTGCTCAGTGTACCCGATCACCCCGAGGTGGTCGTCCGCCTCCTTGATGACCGAGGTGATCTCCTGGTCCTTCTGGACCTTGTTGAACGTCACTGCTCCCATCTGTACTCCCCATCCCTCCATGGTGCTGGGCCGGAAGGGCCCGTAACGGCGCGGACACGCCCGCCGAGAGCGCGCACAACGACGAGCGTCCAGGCTATGGACTCCGCCCTAAGGCAGAAGCGCCCGTCGAGCGTGTCGCGGCATCTCCGCAGTACGCATCCGCGCCAGTACTTGCGAAAACTATGCCTGCCCGATGCTTGGGCAGGCGGCACCTACTAATGTACCTCCCCCGCGAGCGCGTGTCAAGCTCCTGACCCTGATGGCTGAGCCGTTCCGACATCCCGCATACCGGCGATTCACAACTTGACTCCTGTTCGGGAAAGCGGTACGCTGAAATCACTCCCACCACGCCCGGCGGACAGTCTTCTCCGGATGCCCCCGAGGAGGCCATCGTGCAGACCAGACTGCTCGCGCTGTTCGCCCCCCTGTTCATCATCGCCCCCATCGCCTCGGGCACCGTCATCCACGTCGACGTGAACGGCGGCGGCGACCATCTGACAATTCAGGACGGCCTGAACGCCGCCGACGACGGCGACACGGTGCTCGTGGCACCGGGCGTCCATGCGCCCTTCGACTTCCCACTCCTGAACGCCACACTGAGGTCGACCGGCGGGAACGCGACCACGATCGTCGACGGCGGGGGGACCGAGCGCTGCATCGAGCTTGACTACACGTACATCACCGAGGCCACCCGGATCGAGGGGTTCACCTTCCGGAACGGGCTGACGCCGATGATGTGGTGCTACGGGGCGAGCCCGATCATCGTCGACTGCGCCTTCCTCGACGGTAACATGAACGGAGCGTACTGCCTGTATGCAGACCCTTTCTTCCTGCGGTGTGTGTTCAGCGGGAACCCGGGCACGGGCATCATCTGCGGTACCGCCACCTTCCAGTCGTGCGAGTTCGTCGGCAACGGCACAGGGGCAGCGGCCAGCACGGGGGTCTTCGAGTCCTGCGAGTTCACGGGCAACGCCGGCCGTGGTGTCGTGGTCACAGGTGGTGAGGTCTCGACGTTCCTCCAGTGCACCTTCTCGGACAACGACGGGGGTGCCGCCAGGGTCGGCGGCTGGAGCACTGACGGCATCTTCGACGAGTGCTTCTTCTCCGGGAACACAGCCGCGGACGGGGCGTGCGTCAGTGTGTACGGCCAGGCGTCCGTCAACCTCACTTACTGCACGGCCACGGGGAACGAAGCGACGGCCAGCGGAGGGGTCGTCAGAGCAACCAACGGATCCGCGATCGTCTGGAACTGCACGCTCGTCGGGAACAGGGCCCCCGTCGGGGCGATCGCGAGCGTCTACGTGGGCCCCGTTACCACGTCCAACTCGATCCTGGCGTTCTCGCCGGAAGGAGAGCTCATCGACGTCGAGGGCACGTCGACGACGATGACGACCCACTGCATCGTCTACGGGAACGCCGCGGGGGATTCGCTGGCCGGTCAGGAGGTCGCCAACCTGATCGAGGATCCGCTCTTCTGTGATCTCGGCAACGGTGACTTCAAAGTCTGCACGAACTCCCTCTGCCGATCCGCGAACAACCCGTGGGGGAAGAACGTGGGCGCGCATCCCGTCGGGTGCGACGAGTGCGCAGCGCCGGTGGAGTCGAAGACGTGGGGCGCGATCAAGGCGCTCTACCTCCGCGACTAGAGGCGGAAGTCCCACGCACGGAACGCACGAAGCCCCCGGCATCTGTCGGGGGCTTCCTCGTGTCGCGACCGGGAGCGCGCGGTCAGAGCAGGTCCAGCGGGTCCACGTCGACCGCGAGCTGAACCGAGCTGGGGAGCTTGAGGGAGGCCTTCTGGGCGAGGGCGGCCGCCACGAGGGCCCGGGCGCTGGCGCCCTTCCCCCGCACGAGGACCTGCCAGCGGTAGACGCCCTTGATGCGCTCGAGAGGCGCCGGAGCCGGTCCCAGAACCTCCGGGCGGGGCTCTTCCATCTTCTCGGCCCCCCGACCGAGAAACTCCGCGAGCCGCCCGGCCGCCTGGATCACCTCGCTCTCGGTCTTCCCCTTGACGATGATCCCGACGAGCCGCGTGAACGGCGGGTACCCCAGCCCTAAGCCCTCCCGCTCCTCGATCTCGCGCTCGAAGAACGGGGTGAAGTGCTGCGCCTTCGCAAGCTCAATGGTGTAGTGGTCCGGGAGGTACGACTGAACGACGACCCTCCCTCGCTCCTTCCCCCTCCCGGTCCGGCCCGCCACCTGCGTGAGGAGCTGGAACGTCCGCTCGCCCGATCGGAAGTCCGGGAGGTTCAGCGCGACGTCGGCCGCGACCACGCCCACGAGACCGACGCCCGGGAAATCGAGCCCCTTCGCGATCATCTGGGTCCCGAGCAGAACGTCGGTCTTCCGTTCGGCGAACGCCTTCAGGATCCGCCAGTGGGAACCGTGCTGCGTCGTCGTGTCGGCGTCCATCCGCGCGACCACGGCCTCGGGGAAGAGCTCGTGCACCGCCTTCTCGATCCGCTGCGTGCCCGGCGCGCCGAACCTGAGGTTGATGCCGTCGCACTCGGGGCACTTGTCGGGCGCGCGGCGCGTGAGGCCGCAGTAGTGGCACCGCATCTCCTGCCCGGTCGAGTG
>JALGVN010000070.1 GCA_025774645.1 bacterium | reverse complement strand
GAATCAAGCAGTGAACGTGCCAGCGGGTGGGGGTTTTCCGGCCGTCGCGGGCGGGGGAGACCGGCGTATTCGCAGGATACTCAGTGTGTCCAGAAGTATCATCGGGAAGGCCCGCCGCGCGGGCGTTCGCCACCGCGAACGAGCCGCCTTTCCCTTGCGCCTGAGAGGGCGTTCATGTATCATTGATGTTCCGAATCACGCACCCGAAGGTCACTCAAGGTCCCAGAGGAGGAAGCATGGGTTTCAAGGAAAAGCTGGACGCTCTGCTCGAGAAGAGGGGAGACGTCAAGAGGAACGTCTCAAGAGAGCAGATGATCAAGGACGCGCTCGAGTACCGCGAGTGCATCGCGAGCGCCAACGGCGCGCTCGCCACGTGGACGCCGACCGATTCGAACGGCCGGAGCCCGAAGGACACCTACCTCGTCAAGGACGAGGAGACCACCAGCACCGTCGACTGGGACAGCCCGAACAACATCCCGATGGACCCCGGGACGTTCGACATGCTCCTCGAGGACTGCCTCGCGACGCTCGAGAAGGTCGAGCACGTCTACGTGACCGACCGCGTCGTCGGCGCCGACCCGAGGTACGGGCTCCCGGTGCACACGATCTGCGACCGCGCGCTCCACTCGCTCTTCATCGACAACATGTTCCGTCCGTGGGACGAAGCGACGCTTCAGCAGAGCGTGTACAAGGACAAGCACTTCACGCTCATCTCGCTTCCGTACCGCAAGCTCGACCCGAAGCGCTACGAGGGCAAGCTCCGCGTCGATCCGAGGATCGGCGGGACGTCGACCATGGCGGTCGTCGTGAACGCCTCCCGCAGGATCGGTATCGTCTACGGTTCGGGCTACTGCGGCAGCATGAAGAAGCTCATCTTCACCGTGATGAACTACCTTCTGCCCGCCGAGGGGATCCTCCCGATCCACTGCAGCGCGAACGAGGGCGACGAGGGCGACAGCGCGCTTCTCCTCGGACTCTCCGGCACGGGGAAGACGACGCTCTCCGCCGACGCCTCGCGCGCGCTCCTCGGTGACGACGAGCACGGCTGGAGCGAGCACGGCATCGCGAACTTCGAGAACGGCTGCTACGCGAAGCTGATCGACCTCGACCCGAAGAACGAGCCCGAGATCTACAAGGCGTGCTTCCACGACGACGACGTGTTGAAGCACGGGGCGATCATCGAGAACGCGATGATGTACCCGTGGGGGACGTTCGACCTGTACGACGACCGTCTCACGCCGAACTCGCGCGGGTCGTACCCGCTCCGCTATCTGACGAACATCAAGGAGTCGTCGACGGCCGGACACCCGAAGAGGATCCTGTTCCTGACGGCGGACGCGAACGGCGTGCTACCTCCCATCTCGAAGCTCACGCGCGAGCAGGCGATGTTCTGGTTCCTCATGGGCTACACGAGCAAGCTCGCGGGGACCGAGACGGGCATCACCGATCCGGTGAGCACGTTCTCGAGGTTCTTCGGCCAGCCGTTCATGCCGCGGAACCCGGACGTCTACGCCAAACTGCTCGGCGAGAAGCTGGACGAGCACGGGTCGACGGTCTACCTCGTGAACACCGGCTGGACCGGCGGGCCGTTCGGCGTCGGACACCGGATGGACCTCCCGTCGACGCGCCTGATGGTGAACGCCGCACTGAACGGGGAGCTCGACGACGTCGAGTACACGCAGGACCAGAGCTTCAAGGTCTGGGTGCCGAAGTCGGTGCCGGGCCTGAAGGACCAGTCGATCCTGCAGCCCGTGAACACGTGGGACGATCCGAAGGCGTACGAGGAGCGCGCGAAGAAGCTCGCGTGCGACTTCGTGGACAGCTACGGGAAGCAGTACGGCGACAAGGGCATCGACCCGTCCGTGGCAGCAGAGTGCCCGGGCCGGGCGACGGCCGACGTCGACGCGTAGATGCACCGGCCCGGCCCTCGGCCGGGATCTTGTGCGGGCGAGCCGCCTTCCTTAGGGAGGGCGGCTCGTTTCATGTGGGGGTGGTGGTGGCCCGAGCTGGTCGGGGTTGTGCTGGGACGCTGAGGACCGGTCGTACACTGTGCGCCTATGCGTGGCGCGATCGAGGCGCTCCCCGCGAGTAGGGGGCGAATATCCGCGTCGGGCCGGGTGTACAAAGACTGAGGCTCAGGGAACGGAAACGGACAGGAGAGGGGGGGACCGGCATGAATCGACCGGGAGCGGTCATCGCAGTTGTGATCATCGTCAACGCCTGCATCTGGGGATTCGCCCTGGTCATGTCGGCCCACACGCTGAGGGGAACAGGCGCCTACCAGCAGATCCAGCACATTCTCGGCGGGTGCTCCGCAATCTCGCTGGTCGTGGTGGGCGGCGGTCTCGCCGCCGTGGCGAAGAAGGTGAAGCAGAGCGAGTAGGTTCTGACTGCCCCGGAGTTCCGGATACCTGGCAGGCGAATCCGCCGCTCCGGTCCTGACGCTCGCGGACGATTCGCAAGGCGTCAGCCGGCGTGCATGGGAGAGAGATGGAGAAGGCAACGATCTCGAAGCTGATCCTCGTGAGTGGGACGGTTCTGGCTGCGGCCGTGCAAGTGTGGGTCCTTGGGCGCGCGAGGCGGAACCGCCTCGCACGCGAGGCGGCGGCGGAACAGGAAGCGGGTCAGCCGGCCGCGGAGTCGAACGAGGGTCGCAAGGACGCCTGAAGCACGGAGACTCAGAGACCGAGCCGCCTTCCTTCCGGAGGGCGGTTCGTTTCGTGTATACTGGGCTGGTGTGACCGGGTCCGCATCGGCTGCTTCCTCGTCACACCGGGCGTGCTGATCGTGATCAGGGGCGCGCGTTTGTATCTCCGCGACTAGCCGGCGGCGGGTGCGCCGGAATCGAGGACCGCTATGACCGTCTTCTCAGCAGCGATGCTGCTCTTCCTCGTGATGGACCCGTTCGGGAACATCCCGCTCTTCATGACCGCGCTCGGGACCGTCGACGGGGCGAGGCACAGGCGAATCATCATCCGGGAGATGATCATCGCGCTCGTCGTCCTGTCGGTCTTCCTGTTCACCGGGCAGTACCTCCTCCAGTTGCTGCAGATCTCGGGGCCCGCGCTGACGGCGGCCGGCGGCATGGTCCTCCTCCTCATCGCGATCAAGATGGTCTTCCCGCAGACGGGAGGGCTCGGCGAGCCGGTGGAAGCGGGAGAGCCGTTTGTCGTGCCGCTGGCGATTCCGTACGTGGCCGGGCCGTCGGCCATGGCCGCAGTGCTTCTCATCATGAACCGGGAGCCCGGCCGGTGGCCGGAGTGGCTTGCGGCCCTGGGGCTCGCGTGGCTCGTCTCGGGGATCATCCTCTCGATGTCCGGGCCGCTCGTGCGCCTTCTCGGAAAGAAGGTGCTCGTCGCGATCGAACGGTTGATGGGGATGCTGCTCGTGGCGGTCGCGATCCAGATGCTCATGACGGGCGTGGCGCAGTTCATCGGGGGGACGGGGTAGAGGCGGGGTCGGACGAACCGGAGGTGACCGACCATCGACGTCAGGAAGCACAACTCCATGGCCTGGGACGAGGAGGTCGCGCGCGGGAACGAGTGGACCGTTCCCGTCGACGCCGCGAGGGTTGCGGAGGCGCGGCGGGGAAACTGGAACATCTTCCTCACCCCCACGAAGTCGGTCCCCGCGTCGTGGTTCCCTCCGCTCGACGGGACGGACGTGCTCTGCCTCGCGTCAGGCGGGGGACAGCAGGGCCCCGTGCTCGCCGCGGCGGGCGCGAATGTCACCGTCCTGGACGCTTCCCCGAGGCAGCTCGAGCAGGACCGCTCGGTCGCCGCGCGGGAGTCGCTCGAGATCGCGACGGTCCTCGGCGACATGGCGGATCTCTCGATGTTCGCCGACGCGAGCTTCGACCTCATCGTGCACCCGGTCTCGAACTCCTTCGTCCCGGACGTCCGCGCGGTCTGGCGGGAGGCGCACCGGGTGCTCCGACCGGGAGGCTCGCTTCTCTCGGGGTTCTCGAACGGGGTCGTCTACATCTTCGACGAGGACGCGATGGACCGGGGAGAGCTCGTGGTCACCGACTCGCTGCCGTACTCCGACCTTGAAGCTCTCGGTGAGGAGCGGGTGCGGGAGCTCGTGGCCGCGAAACGCGCGGTCGAGTTCGGCCACACGCTGTCCGACCAGATCGGAGGGCAGCTCGACGCGGGGTTCCTCCTGTACGGGTTCTACGAGAGCCGGACGCCCGGTGGCGTCCTGGACGAGCACATGCCGACGTTCGTGGCGACGCGGGCGGTGAAGCCTGGGGAGGGCGGATAGCGGCAGGCCGCAGACGCGGGGGTCTCACGTGAGTTACTTCAGCGAGGAAGGGGTCGCAGAGCGTTACGCAAGGGCCCGTCCGTACATCCACCGGAAGGCGCTCGGGAAGTTCAGGGCGTTCGCGGATGTCGCGGACCCGTTCCGGCGGGCGCTCGACGTTGCGTGCGGGACAGGCCAGTCGACCGTCGCCCTCGCGGAGCTTGCGGAGCGCGTGATCGGAATCGACGCTTCCGATGAGATGCTCGCGCACGCGACACCGCATCCGAGGGTGGAGTACCGCGTTGCGGTGGCCGAGGAGCTGCCGTTCGGAAGCGACCACTTCGACCTCGTCACGGTCGCGCAGGCGCTCCACTGGCTGGAGACTTGCCAGTTCCGCGCCGAGGCGTGCCGCGTCCTGAAGGCCTCCGGGTGGCTCGTGATCTACACGAGCTGGTTCACCGAAGAGATGCGGGGAGAGCCCGCGTTTGCCGAGTGGTTCGACGGCGTCTATCTCGACCGCTACCCCAGCCCGCCGCGTGGCCCGACGAACGTCACGCCGGAGTTCGCGGAGACGTTCGGGCTGAGGCTTCTCGGCGAGGACGAGTTTGCAAACGAGATCGCGATGAGCCGGGGGCGGTTCACCGACTACCAGCTCTCGACGTCGAACATCATCGCGGCCGTGCGGCGGAAGGGCGAGTCCTTCGAGGAGGCGGAGGAGTGGATCCGTGATTCGCTCGAGCCGTTCTTCCCGGACGACGAGAGGAGGACGTTCCTGTTCGCGGGGAAGATCTGGTACCTGCAGAAGCCCGGGCGACAGTGATCCCGCCGGGGCGGGCGAACGCCTGCTTCATGAGCAAGGATGCCACATGAAAGACGCCCCGCGAGAGAACTCGCAGGGCGTCTCGTCATGTCGGTGCAGGGGACTAGACCCTGAGCACGTGACTACCGGTACAGGGACTTGATGGAACCCCAGGTCACTTCCTCGACCGGCGTGGGCATCGAACCCTCGATGATGAAGGGGAAGCCCGCAGTGCCGAAGCTGCCGCTGTCAGCTACGGGGAGCCAGCCGCCGTTGTACTGGAGGCCGTCACCGGTGTTCAGCACGCCGGGGATCGTGATCGGCGGGGCCCACGGGCCGGAGCCCAGCGTTCCGTCCGACTGCCACACGAGCCAGTACGTACCCGCGCCGAGCGTCACAACGACGTCACAGTCGTTCGCCATGATCGGCCGGTTGGTCGCGGGTGGGTTCATGGTGGTTTCGGTGACGCGGTAGACGCCGGACCAGACGGTCGAGCTCATCCTGTTCGTGAACAGATCGCCCCAGATCGGGCTCGAGCCCGGAAGGTCAGGAGAACCGTCCCAGATCTCGACGTAAACGCCGGTGAACGTCGAAGCCGTCGTACTTCCGGTCTGGTAGGCGAAGAAGGTCATCGAGGAGATGTTCCACGTCTCGCCCACAGGGATCTCGAACTGGTCCGAGATGCGGAGGTCGAGCTGGAACTGATGGCCGTACCCGAGGGTGTTCGCAAGGAGGGTGACGCTCTCGAGAACCGAGAGACCTGGGGCCGTCTCGAATGGGCCGTTGTCGTAGAGGACGTCGCGACCACCTTCCCAGATGGGACCGGGAATCGGCGGGTCGTGCATCGGGATCTCATTCTCGTTGAGCTTGTCGATCTGGTTCGCCATAACTGGCGCTGCGATCACGAGGATCGCGAGGACGATAGCCAACTTACGCATGTCTGCCTCCCGCATTGCGCTTGACGCGCTTCCAGGCTGCACGCGATGGAGTCCGCACCCGCGCACTCATCGAACTCTGGACACCAGGTCTTGACCGCCCCTGCACCATGCTGGTTGGTCGTGCCCGCATGCCGGAGGACGAATAGGCTGGGTCTGCGAACCCCTCTGTCACTACGGCAGCGACTATACCACAATGGGTGTGTTTGGGGCAAGGGTAGATGGGGAGATTCGTGAGGCCATTCAGTGTCGAGGGTGGATTGCCGGACGGGAGCGGGATTGGCCCGGCGTTCACCTTGACGAGGGCCCTGGGAGGGGCGTAAGATGCGGAATCGCAGCCAGTTATCCCACCAGAACCCGAAGGGAGGTGCGCCGTGAGAGCAGGCATGGTTGTGCCAGTCCTCCTGGTCGCGCTCCTCGTGCTCCCGCCGTGGTCCGGCGGCGAAGCGCTGGGGGTGACCTACGAGCTCCGGACGTGGGCCACGACGTCGGCTGCGCCTGAGGGCGATCCGCTCTGTGAGTCCGAGAGTTTCCTCCTCCGCTCGCGTCTTGGCGGTCCGTTCGTCGGACACGCGGACAGCGCATCGTTCGCGCTCTGGGGGTGCGGCGCGTACACGCCGGTCGAGGGCGCGTTCTACGCGACGGCGACCGACGGGGGATGCGTCGTTCTCCGGTGGACGCTCGAGTCGCTCGCGACGCTCGAGGGGTTCCTCGTCTACCGCGGCGCGTCGCCGGCGGGACCGTTCGAACTTCTGACCGAAGAGATCCTCCCGGCCGAGAGCCCCGGCGTCTTCGAGGACTGCGCGGTCTGGCCGGGCTTCGAGTTCTGGTACGAACTCCGCGCCGTCGCGTGGGACGGGAGCGAAGAGCCCGTCGGCGGCGAGTCCGTGAGCGCGACGACCGGCGGTGAGTTCGCGACGAAGCTCCACCCCGCGTCGCCGAACCCGTTCCGCGGAACGACGACGATGCGGCTCGATCTCGCCGGAGCGCGCACGCAGGTGCGGCTCACGATCTTCGCCGTCTCGGGGAAGGTCGTGACGACGCTCGTGAGCGAACCGCTCGACGCGGGCCGGTACGAGATGAGCTGGGACGGAACGAACGACGCGGGCCGACCGGTCGCGTCCGGCGTCTACTTCTGCCGGATGGACGCAGGCCAGTTCCGCGAGAGTCGTTCGATCGTTCTGGTGAAGTAACGGTGAAGGACGAAGGAGGCCAGACGATGTACGGACGAACCAACAGAGGACGCTGGACGCTGGTGGTTGCGGCGGTTCTCGCCGTCGCGCTCTTCGCGGTTCCGGCGGGAACGAAGGACGCGCAGGTCGGTGGGTTCGAGAGCGGGGACGAAGCGTCCGGTGGGTCGCGGGTCGTCGCGCCGACGATCTGGTTCCAGGGCTATCTCGCTGACGCCGACACAGGCGATCCGCTGAGCGGGCTCTACAACGTCGAGGCGTCCATCTATCTGGTCGAGCTCGGTGGGGTCGCGACCTGGGGGCCGGAGCTTCACATCAACACGATGCTGGCCGACGGCTGGTTCAACATCGAGCTCGGGGAGTCGGTTGCACTGCCGGCGTTCGACGATCCGCCGTATTACCTCCAGCTCGAGATCGACGGCGAGATTCTCTCGCCGCGGCAGAAGCTCGGGAGCGTACCGTCGGCGTTCCACGCGAACGACGTGTACTGGCCGGACGGCGACTGGATGATCTACCCGGGCGGCGTCTACCGCACGACCGGCAACGTCGGGATCGGGACGTCGTCGCCGTTCGGGAGACTGGAGGTTGAGGCGGGAGACGAGCCGGGCGTGATCGTCGCGAACACCGGGAGCTTCGGCGCTCTCACGCTTGAGGTGTCGAACACTGCCGACGGCTCGGCGGCCGGGTTCTACTCGCAGGTCGGACCGATGTTCCTTCCCGTCAACCCGACCGCGGTATTCGGCTACGGGGACGACGGCGCGGACGGTTGTTTCATCCACGGCGCTGACGGCGGGAAGGGCGTCTTCGCCCAGAGCTCCGAGGACGGCCCCGCGCTCTATGCGCGCGCTCTCGACAGCGGGTACTCGGGGTACTTCACCGGCGGGAACGGTGTGTTTGCCACGAGCGCGGCCGAAGAGGGGGGATGGTTCGAGAGCAGCAACTTCTCCAGCAACACGATCGGGCTCTACGGGCAGTACAGCGGGCCGTCGGAGTTCGGTGCAGATCCGATCGGCGTGGGGGGATACAGCCGCCCGATGGACTGGTTCGGAGTCGGCGGCTCGTTCCGGGGCGGGTGGAGGGGCGTCATCGGCGAGGTCTACGTGACGGGCGCGGGGGGCTATCAGGGAGTCGTAGGCATCGTGGACGGCGGAACCGGGGACAATATGGGCGTGTCCGGCTACGCGACCGGGAGCGGGTACAACACCGGCGTCTACGGTTACGCCGCTAACGGCTCGACCAACTACGCAGGGTACTTCTCAGGCGACATCAACGTCACGGGCGTGATCGACGCCGCGGCCGTCACCATCAAGCGTGACCACCCGCTCGATCCTGCGAATCGGTATCTCACGCAGTGGGCCGTCGAGAGCGCGGAGATGACGAGCGTCCTGAACGGAAACGTCGTCCTCGACGCGGGCGGCGCGGCCGCGGTCGAGATCCCGGAGTGGTTCGAGGCGACGACGCGCGACCATCGCTACCAGCTGACGTGTGTAGGCGGGTTCGCGCCGGTCTACGTCGCGGAGCAGATCACAGGCGGCGTGCTCCGGATCGCGGGCGGCGAGCCGGGGATGATGGTATCGTGGCAGGTCACCGGTGTGCGGAGCGACGCGCTCGCGCAGTCCGAGCGTGTGGCGGTCGAGTCCGGGAAGCCAGCGGACGAGCGCGGGAAATACGTGATGCCCGGGCTCTACGGGAGGCCGGAGAGTGCCGGGATCGGCTACCGCGGGGCAGATGAGGCGCGGCAGCAGAAGCTGCGTGAGGCGCAGGACGCGCGGAGGAACCGGGTGGCGGAAGAGGATTCCGGGACCGGGCTGGTGCCGGCGTCGGTGAAGCGGTAGGCGGGAGGAGCGATGGGGGAGTCTGAACGGAGGCGCGTGGGCCCGAAGTTCATCATGGGCGACGGGATCACGCTGCGGCAGATCGAGCGTGAAGATCTCGCGCACGTCCGGCGGTGGCTCGACGATCCCGAACTGCGCGCGATGATCGGCGTGACGAAGCCCATGAGCGAGGCCGAGGCGGAGGAGTGGTTCGAGGAAGCCGTCGGTGGCGAGTCGCGCGCCTGGTACGTGATCATCAGGGACGAGGACGAGAAGGTCATCGGCGAGTGCGGGCTCCTGCGTATGTTCCCGGAGCGGCGCACGACCGACATGTCGATCGTGATCGGAGAGCGCGATGCGTGGGGGAAGGGGTACGGGACGGAGGTCGGGCGGCTCATGCTCGACTTCGCGTTCGAGTACATGGGGGTGCACCGCGTGGCGGTCGGCGTGGTCGGGTTCCACGAGGACGCGGTCCGGTTCTGGGAGAAGCTCGGGTTCGTGCGGGAGGGCGTGCAGCGCGACGGGTACTTCCGCGACGGGGAGTTCAGCGACTTCGTGATGATGAGTATGCTGGAGGGGGAGTGGCGGGGGAGGCGGGGGTAGCGCAAGGTCCGCAATCCCTGGAGAAGACCTGGCACACTGTGGCATACTCGACCGCGTCACGCGTGCGGCCGGACGGCTGGCCGACGGCTGGAACGACCTGTCCACAACCTCGGAGGAACATTGACACCCTTCCTGATCGTGTTGACATCAGCCATCGTGGCCGCAAGTTCTGCCGACAGCCTCGACATCAAGATGGTCATCGAGGAAGACGACGTCCCCACGTACTACGCAAGCGAGGTCGTGGTCACCTCGGAGCGTCCCATTCGCTACGAGGCGTTCA
>JALGVN010000308.1 GCA_025774645.1 bacterium | reverse complement strand
GGGATCGTCGCGGGCGGCGGAGTCCGTGCGGTCATGGAGTGCGTCGGGATCAAGGACGTGCTCGCGAAGTCGCTGGGCTCGAACAACCCGCACAACATCGTCAAGGCGACGCTCGAGGCCCTGAAGGAAATGCGGTCGGCGCGCGACGTCGCGAAGGACCGCGGCATGAGCGTCGGCGAGCTATTCGGGATGACGAGGGAGGCGGAGGATGGCTAAGAGACTCAAGATCCGCCAGACGCGGAGCGCCATCAACCGCAACGAGAAGCAGAAGCGGACGGTGAGAGCTCTCGGAATCCGTCGCATGCACCAGACGGTCATCCACGACGACACGCCGCAGATCCGCGGCATGGTGAACAGGGTGATCCACCTCGTCACCGTCGAGGAGCTCGACGAGTAGAGAACCGCGAGGGCGGGCCACATCGGGCCGCCGGAGCAACGTTTCTACAGGGAAGGCGCAGTCATGAAGCTGAACGAACTCAAGAGCGCCAAAGGGGCGCGGAAGACCAAGAGGCGCATCGGCCGAGGGCACGGTTCGGGCCGCGGGAAGACGAGCGGCAAGGGCCACAAGGGTCAGAAGTCGCGCTCGGGCGGGAGTATCCCGCCGTGGTTCGAGGGCGGCCAGATGCCCCTCGCGCGGCGCGTGCCGATGAGGGGTTTCAAGCCCCCCTCGCAGAAGAAGTACGAAGTGATCAACCTCAGGGACCTGGCGCGCTCGGGTCTCGAGGGAACCGTGACGGTGGAGGTGTTGAGGGCGAGCGGGGTTGTCACGAGTTCCAGAAAGCCGGTCAAGCTGCTGGCGATCGGTGAGGTCACGAGGTCGATGGACCTCACGATCCACGCCGTCAGTGCGAAGGCGCGAGAGAAGCTGGAAGCTGTGGGCGGAACCGTCGAGTTGATCAAGTAAGAAAGGCGCACGAATATGCCCAACGTGTTTACGAGCCTCCAGAGCATCTTCAAGATCCCGGAGCTGAAGAGGCGGGTCCTCTACACGCTCATGATCCTCATAGTCTACCGGATCGGCGGGCACGTCCCGACGGCGGGGGTCAACGGAGAGTCGCTCGCCACCTACTTCAAGGCCCAGCAGGGGACGCTTCTGGGTCTCTATGACATGTTCGTCGGAGGCGCCTTCGCGAACGCGACCATCTTCGCGCTGGGCATCATGCCCTACATCAGTGCGTCGATTATCCTGCAGCTGTTCACCGCGGTGCTTCCGTACTTCGAGAAGCTGCAGAAGATGGGTGAGGAAGGGCGCAAGAAGATCACGCAGTACACCAGATACGGGACCGTCTTCCTCGCTCTCGTCCAGTCGTACGCGCTGTCGCTCTACCTCGAGAGCCTCCCGGCGGTCGAGGGCATCGCGATCGTCCCGAGTCCCGGCTGGGGATTCAGGCTGCTCACGATGCTCACGATGACGACCGGTACGATCTTCGTCATGTGGCTCGGCGAGCAGATCTCCGACAAGGGTATCGGGAACGGCATTTCGCTCATCATCTTCATCGGCATCGTCGCGAGGTACCCGACAGACTGGCTCAACACGTATCGTTCCCTCATGATCGGGTCGCTCAACATATTCGGCCTCATCACTCTCACGGTGATGATGATCGGGATCGTCGCGGCGGTCGTGCTCATGACGCAGGCGCAGCGCCGAATCCCCGTCCAGTACGCGAAGCGCGTAGTCGGGCGGAAGGTCTACGGCGGGCAGAGCACGCACATCCCGCTCAGGCTCAACACGGCGGGCGTCATCCCGGTGATCTTCGCGCAGTCGATCATCATGTTCCCCGGGACGCTGGCGGGGTTCTTCAAGGGGAACCAGCTCATGGAGGGGCTGGCGGCCACGCTCCAGCCCGGCATGCCGGTCCACACGACTCTGTACGTCCTCATCATCGTCTTCTTCGCGTACTTCTACACGGCGATCATCTTCAACCCGGTCGACCTCGCCGACAACATGAAGAAGTACGGCGGGTTCGTTCCGGGGAAGCGGCCGGGAAAGAAGACGGCCGAATACATCGACTACGTTCTGACGCGAATAACGCTCCCCGGAGCGATGTTCCTGGCATTCATCGCGGTGCTGCCGTATTTCATGCAGCAGAGGCTGAACGCGCCGTTCACGTTCGGCGGCACCGGACTCCTCATCGTCGTCGGCGTCGGACTCGACACGCTCTCGCAGATCGAGTCCCACCTCCTGATGCGGCACTACGACGGCTTCATGAAGAAGGGGAAGCTGAGGGGGAGACGGCGGTAGCTCGGCGAGGCGGCCGTGAGGGACACGGCTAGCCGGGGAGCGCCGGTGGAGCGCGCGATGATCATCGTTCTTGTAGGAGCGCCGGGAGCGGGGAAGGGGACGCACGGGAAGCGAATCTCGTCGAAGCGGGGGTGGCCCCACGTTTCGAGCGGGGATCTTCTCCGGGAGGCGGTCGCAAGCGGCACGCCTCTGGGGCGCGAGGCCGAGAGATACATGAAGGCCGGCGTGCTGGTGCCCGACGAGATCATGCTGCAGTGGATCGAGGGGCTCCTTGACAAGCCCGAATACAGGGAAGGGATCATCCTGGACGGCTTCCCGCGGACGGTCCCCCAGGCCAAGGGTCTGGACGAGGTCCTCGCGAGGCACGGCCTCGCGGTCGACCAAGTGCTCTTCTTCGACGTCGACGAGGCCGTCGCCGTGAGCAGGCTCGCCAAGAGGGTTTCGTGCACGGGGTGTGGACTCGTCTACAACCTGGACGCGAAGCCCCCGACGAAGGGTTTCGTGCACGGGGTGTGGACTCGTCTACAACCTGGACGCGAAGCCCCCGACGAACACCGGCGAGTGCGACAGGTGCGGCGGGAAGCTGGAAGTACGCGCGGACGATCGGGAGACCACGGTACACTCCCGGTTCATCGAGTTCCGCGGGTCGACCGAACCGCTGATCCAGTACTACGGGTCGATGGACAGGCTCGCGCGCATCGACACGACGGGCGGGATCGACGAAGTGGGGAAGCGCGTGACGGCCGTACTCGACGGACTCCTCGGGATCGAGGCCGGATGATCGCGATCAGGACGACCGAGGAGATCGAGCTCATACGGGAGAGCGGCCGGCTGGTCGCCGGAGCTCTCGAACTCGCCGCCGGACTCA
>JALGVN010000307.1 GCA_025774645.1 bacterium | reverse complement strand
GGTACGCGAGCGTCCCGATCAACGCAGGTGGAACGACGAGTGTCCTCTTCCGGCTCCCGCGCGCCCCGTCGCACATCCGCGGGACCGTCGTCGACGAACTCGGCGACCCGGTCTTCGACGCCGAGGTCATGGCGCTGTCGGAGCTCTACGACACCGTAACCGACTTCAGCGACCAGAACGGGAACTTCCAGCTCTCGGTGAAGGCGGGAACGTGGGAGGTCTACGCCAAGAAGGGGGGGTACATCCCTTCGGAGAGCCAGATCGTCGAAGCCGAGGCCTACGAGTTCGTGCAGCTCCCGAACCCGCTCGTGCTCACGGGCGAAGCCGGGACGGTGACGGGCAGCGTCGTCAACGCGACCGGAAGCCCCGTCGCGGGAGCGACCGTTTGGGCCGAGAACGCGGCCGAGTCGCACGCCGCGGCGACGACCGCAAACGGCCACTTCTCCCTGGAGCTCGCTCCGGGACAGTGGACGGTCTGGGCCGAGAAGAGCGGATTCCTGCCGAGCGACGCGCGTGAGGTCGAGGTCCCGGCCGCCGGGCACGTCGAGGTGACGCCTCCTCTGGTTCTCTCCCCCGTGGCCGCGGCGGTCTCCGGCGGAGTCACCGACGGCGACGTGTTCTTCGCGAACGCGCTCGTCAAGGCGGTGCCCCCGGCGGGCGACGTTCTCACGACCATGACCGACAGCCACGGCGAGTTCACCCTGACGCCCCCGAGCGGAACCTATCAGATGTGGGCGGAGGTCCCCGGATACCGCGCGGTGAACGCGCAACAGGTAACGGTCGAGACCGGCGAGGTCTACACGGGGCTCGATCTGATCGTGGAGGCGCGGAGCTGTCTCATCGAGGGGCTGGTGCTCGCCGGTGATGTTCCGGTCGAGGACGCCATCGTCTCGGACGGCGACGCACAGACTTTGACCGACGCGGCGGGAACGTTCTCGTTCCAGGTCGCGCCGGGACTCCACCACCTCTCGACCGTCAAGGCCGGGTACTCCACGGGGCCGCCGGTCGTCGTGGCGACGTCGCCGGGCCAGGAGCTCTCGGGAATCGTGATCACCGTCGCGCCGGGCGCGGGTCTCATCTCGGGCGCCGTCCTTCACAACGGAGCCCCCGTTGCGCACGCGCTCGTGACGGCGACGAACAACGAGCAGCAGATCATCACGTCGGCCGACACGGCCGGCAGCTACGCGCTTCTCCTCGAAGGCGGCGACTGGAACGTCGCGGCCACGAAGGACGGGTTCGGCGCGTCGGAGCCCGTACAGGTTCTGCTCGCGACCGGGCAGTCGGCCACGGGCGTCGACCTCGAGGTCTCCGCCGCCTGGGCAACGGTCTACGGAGCCGTGGACGCCGGGCGCGAAGCCCTGCAGAGGGCGTCCGTGCAGCTGCACCGGGAGGGCGAGGACGCGCCCTCGTACAGCACAGTCACGAGCACGAACGGCTCCTACGTCGTGTACGTCGCCGCGGGCGAGATGTACACGCTCGAGGCGCGCGCGGACGGCCACGGATGCTGGAGCGTCCCGATCGCGGCGATGAGCGTCGAGGACGAGCACGCGGAGTACGTCTCGCTGACGCCGTACCCAGGCGTGATCCAGGGACACGTCGAGGACGAGAGCGGGAACACCGTCGACGACGCCCTCGTGGTCGCCTCGTGGGGCGACAGCGTCTGGATCCGATCCGGAAGGACCGGGCGGAGCGGCTGGTTCAACTTGCCCGTGGAGGCGGGCACGTCGAGCCTGAGGGTCGTGCGACCCGGATACGAGACCGCGACCGTGCCGGGCATCCCCGTGGCGCCCGACGAAGTGGTCGACCTCACCGTGGAGCTCAACCAGCTCTTCGCGACGATCCAGGGAACGGTCCGCGATTCGGTCTCCGGCGAGGCGCTCGAGGGAGTGCTCTTCACCGCCAGGTGGGACGGCGGAGCCACGTCCGACGTCACCGGACGTTCGGGCTGGTTCGACAGCGGTCCCGTCGTTCCGGGAATCGTCGACGTCAGGGTCACGCTCAACGGCTACAAGAGCGGCTGGGCCTCCGTCGAGGTCGGCGAGCTCGAGAACCTGCTCTTCGACATCGACCTGCGCGAGCTCACCGGCACGGTCGCCGGCAGCGTCACCGAACCCGGCGGCGCCGGGATCGAGGGCGTCTCGGTCCGCGCGAAGATCGGCGAGTACGTGGCATCGACGGCCGTGACGGACAGCGACGGTCTCTTCAACTTGAGCGACCTCGACGACGAAGAGGTCTACGACGTCTTCGCGTCGAAGGAAGGCTACTACTCCGTCTCCGACAACCCCGTCACCGACGTCGCGACCGAGACGCTCGACGTCGGCTTCACCATGCTCGCGGCGGACGGAACGATCGCCGGCCACGTGCACGACGCCCTGACGGGCGAGCCGCTCGCGGCCGCGGAGGTCACCGCCGACAACGGCCAGGGCTATTTCGGAGAGGCGACCACCGGCCCGGACGGAGCGTTCGTACTGGAAGGGCTCGCGCCCGTCGGAACGTACGACGTCTCGGCGTCGCTCTACGGTTACTTCCAGGAGACGGCCGCGGACGTCCCCGTGGGAGGCGAGGGCCTCGACCTCAACCTCCCGCGCAACTTCGCGCGCGTCATCGGTGCCGTGAGCATACTCGGCGACGGGATCTCGATGGAGGACGTTGAGGCGGTCGCGACGAGCACGATGTACGCGGGCGACTCGCGATCGTGCATGCCGGACGAGCTCGGCGCCTTCGACATCATGGACGTCAGGCCCGGCCCCTACGTTCTCTCGATCTCCGGCGACCGCTGTCTCGGCACGCCGACGCAGG
>JALGVN010000306.1 GCA_025774645.1 bacterium | reverse complement strand
GAGGCCGACCGGATGGCCGCGAAGGCGCTCATCCCCCCCGAGACGTGGCGGCGTGCGGCGGTGCGCAGGAACCCGACGCCCGCGGCGGTGAGGGAGTTCGCGGAGCGCCTCAGGATCCACCCGGCGATCGTCGCGGGCCGGATCCGTCACGAGAAGAAGAACTACCGCATCCTGTCCCGGCTCGTCGGGAACGGACAGGTGAGGAAGCACTTCCCCGGCGCGCTCGCGGGCGTCGCCTAGCGCAAGGAGTCACACGCGAGTTCCCTCTTCTCGCGCAGTGAGTCCTGACAGGGGAGCCTAGACTGATAGCATTACCTATAGATAGTGACAAACATAGGTATTTCTATCAGGCCCAATTCGAGGTGCGTCGATGAGCGGGACCAGATTCGACAGAGCCGCTGAGATCTTCGGGAAGCACGGAGGAGTACTCCGTGCGGGGCAGGGGATCCGTGCGGGCATCCACCCGGGCACGCTCTACGCCATGCGTGACTCCGGACTCCTGGAGACGGTCAGCCGTGGTGTCTATCGCCTCGCGGACGGCTCACCAATGGGCAGCCCCAACCTCGTGACCGTGGCGACCCGGATTCCCGGGGGCGTGGTCTGCCTCATCTCCGCACTCTCGTTTCATGAGCTGACGACCCAGATACCCCATGAGGTACACGTGGCGCTCGCGAGCGGGGCGGAGGAGCCACGCCTCGACCACCCTCCAATAAGAACCTACCGGTTCACCGGCCAGTCGTTCACCGAGGGCGTGGAGACTCACGAGCTCGACGGCGTTACTGTGCGCATCTACAGCCCGGAGAAGACGCTGGCCGACTGCTTCAAGTTTCGCAACAGAATCGGCATCGACACGGCAGTGGAGGCGGTCCGTTCCTATCGCGAACGGGGGAGCATCAGGGTGGACGGGCTGATACACTACGCTTCGATCTGCCGGGTGAAGAGGGTCATCCAGCCCTACCTGGAAGCGATCCTGTAGTGGCGCGGGACGTCGCCAACGTCGCCCCGTCGGTGCACCAGCGCCTTCTCAACAAGGCGAGGGAGTCCGGCCGATCGGTCAACCGCATCCTGTCCCGGCTCGTCGGGAACAGACAGGTGAGGAAGCACTTCCCCGACGCCCTCGCAGGCGTCGCCTAGCGCAAGGAGTCACACCCGATGCCCCTCTTCTCCCGGAAGAAGAAACGCACCCTCGTCATCGGCCTGGACGGCGTGCCGCACTCGCTCCTCTCGCGGTTCGCCGCCGACGGCACGACGCCGAACATCGGCAGGCTCGTCTCAGAGGGACACCTCTCGAAGATGAAGGTGACCCTGCCCGAGATCTCCGCCGTCAGCTGGCCCTCCTTCATGACCGGCACGAACCCGGGCACGCACGGCATCTTCGGGTTCGTCGACCCCAAACCTGATTCCTACGACTACCGGTTCCCGAACTTCCGTGACTTGAAGGCCCCGACGCTCTGGGACCGGCTCGGGCAGAAGAAGAAACGCTCGATCGTCATCAACCAGCCGTCGACCTATCCCGCGCGGGAGATCCCCGGGGTCCTGATCTCGGGGTTCCTCGCTCTCTCGCTCAACAAGGCGGTATCGCCGCTCCGGATCCTCTCGGATCTCCAGAAGATCGAGTACCAGATTGACGTCGATACCTGCAAGGCGCGAGCGGACCACGACTTCCTCATCAAGGACCTGGACGGAACACTCGAGGGCAGGCGACGAGCCGTCGATCTCTTCTGGAACGAGGACTGGGACTACTTCCAGATGGTCGTCACCGGGACCGACCGGCTCCAGCACTATCTCTGGGATGCGGTCGAGGACGAGTCGCACGCGTACCACGGGGCGTTCCTCGACTACTACCGGAAGGTCGACGCGTTCGTGGGCGAGCTCGTCGCGAAGTTCGCCGAGGTCTCCGGCAGGAAGGACGAGGGGGAGGGGCTCTTCCTTCTCTCGGACCACGGGTTCTGCGGGATCAAGGCCGAGGTGCGTGTCAACCGCTGGCTCGTCGAGAACGGGTTCCTCTCGTTCGAGGGGGACGGGCCGCCGTCGCTCGAGGGCATCGCCCCAGGCTCGAAGGCGTTCGCGTACGACCCGGGACGGATCTACCTGAACCGGCGGGGCCGGTTCCCGAAGGGGAGCGTCGGCGACTCTGACGCCCGCTCGATCATGGACGAGATCAAGGCCGGGCTCGCGGAGCTTCAGTACGGGGGACAATCGGTCATCGAGCGCGTCTTCGAGCGGGACGAGGTCTACTCGGGACCCGAGACGCGGAAGGGTCCCGATCTCCTTCCCGTCGGGCACCACGGGTTCGATCTCAAGGGCACCGTGAAGGAGCGCGAGCTCTTTGGCCGCACGAACCTCACGGGCATGCACACCTGGGACGACGCGTTCTTCTGGTCGAAGGCGAAAGCGCCCTCCGACCTCGACATCACGCAGCTCGCGGGGATCATCGAGACGGCGGCGGTCTAGCTTCGGGAGGTGAGTGATATGAGCAGTTCCATGGAGGAGATCAACGAGGCGTCGAGGCTTCTGCATGAGAGAGGGGGAGGCATGGGTCTGCACCTCGCTGAGGATCTCGCCTTCCACCTTCAGCAATGCGCGAGGCCGGACGAGCGCATCGAGCGGCGCCCCGCTCTGGGCATACCGTTCAAGAATCCCCTCACGGACAGCGACTGGGTCATCGTCCACTCGAAAGGCGACGACGGCCACGAGGAGAGAACGATCAAGAACCTGGCCGACGCGCTCGAGTGGGTGGCCGAACGGAAGGACGAGGGTCAGACTGACACCGATCAGGACTGAGCACGGACTCCCCGCCCC